>WAQM01000110.1 GCA_015520245.1 Pyrodictiaceae archaeon | reverse complement strand
CGGCTCGACGTCGTAGGCGCACCCGTCGACGCGGGCGACGGCGTGGTACAGCCTGCACCTCTCCGGCGACCTGGTCACCGCGTAGACCTGCTCGGCGCCGGCCACGCGGAGGCTCGCCACGACGCGGGCCAGCGCCGGCGCCCCGTCCGCTAGCGCTACGAGCTTGTCCGAGCCGAACCTCCTGGCCTCGCCCCCCGCCAGCACGAAGGCGATCATGCTCTATGCCTGCGTCACCCTGAGCGTCAGCCTACCGCTCACGTCGCTGACCTCGAGGCTTAGGACCGACGGCGCGTTCTCCGGGACCGCCTGCTCGACGAGCTTCGAGAGCAGCTCGGCCACCCTCCTGACCACGTCGTCCGGGGCCTCGATCTCTATCACGACCCTCACCGTGGCCAAGCCGGGCACCGCGGGTGCTGCGGTGGCGGGCCCCCTAAGCACTTGCCCCCGGGTTCCGTCCTCACGCGCCTCGGTGCGGCGGGCTTTCGCTCCTCACCGGGGGCCCGCGGCGTCCCGGGCGGGATCCGCCTATAGGGGTGGCGCCCCGCCCACAGCACGGGGCCGTGATGACCGCGTCCTTCGTGCGGAGCGGTGACAGGAGGTCCCATTGCTGAGCCCCGCGGCCTCGGTGGCGAGAAGAGTCGTCACGCCGCGTCAGCTTTCGGACTCGTCCTCATCGGCCCCCAACCGCGCGGTGGGGCTGTACGCCACTTAACAAGGCTTTTTACCTTGCAGGGTAGGCGTCGCCCCGGGCGGGGATTGGGGCTTGTCATTCCCTACGCCGCCCGCGATGATGGGGTACGATAGGACTACAGCGATGTTCTCGCCAGACGGCAGGCTCTTCCAAGTGGAGTACGCGATGGAGGCCGCCAAGCGCGGCTGGACAATGGTCGGCGTGAGGGTAAGGGAGGGCGTGGTGATCGTCGCCGAGAAGAGGAAGACCCACCCCCTCATAGACATCGAGCACCTGGAGAAGATATACATGGTGGACGAGCACATAGGCGCCGGCTTCGTAGGCTTCGGCAGCGACGGCCGCGTGCTCATAGACTACGCGAGGCTGCTGGCCGTGCAGTACAAGTTCACCTTCGGCGAGAGGATAGGCGTCGAGTACCTGACCAAGCAGATATGCGACGTGATGCAGATCTACACCCAGCACGGCGGCGTCCGCCCCTTCGGCGTGACGCTCATAATCGGCGGCGTCGATGAGACGGGGCCCAAGCTCTTCGTCGCCGAGCCCAGCGGCCAGTACATCAGCTACAAGGCCCACGGGCTCGGCCAGGGGGGAGCTCAGGCCACCGAGGTGCTGCAGAGGGAGTACCGCGAGGACATGAGCCTCGAGAGCGCGGTGCTCCTGGGCATAAAGGCCGTGGCGGCCGGTATGGAGGGCAAGCCCTCGACTGAGACCCTCGAGGTGGGCGTCGTGGATACCAAGACTAGGCGCTTCCGGAAACTGACTAAAGAGGAGCTGCAGCGGTTCCTAACGAAACTCGGTGTGTAAGGCGCATGCCGCGCAAGGGCCGCGGCGAGCACGAGCCCGTGGTCGCCAGGCTCGAGGTCGCGGGCCGCAAGTTCGAGGTCCTGGTCAACCCCGACCTGGCTTTTGAGTACAAGCAGGGGAAGCAGGTTAACCTCGAGGAGATGGTCATAAGCGACGCGGTGTACACCGACCTCCGCCGCGGGCTACGCGCGTCACCCGAGCTCCTGCGCCGCGTCTTCGGCACCGACGACGTCGTCAGGGTCGCCGCGGAGATCGTGAGGAGGGGCGAGCTGCAGCTGACCGCGGAGCAGAGGCGCAGGCTCATAGAGGCCAAGAAGAGGCAGATCATCAACTACATAGCGCGGAGCGCCGTCGACCCCCGTACCAAGCTCCCGATACCCCCCTCCAGGATCGAGGCCGCGATGGAGGAGGCCGGCGTGGGCGTCGACCTCTACAAGAGCGTCGAGGAGCAGGCCGTCGAGATAGTCAAGAAGATCAGCAGGATAATACCGATCAAGCTGGCCCGCGCCCTGCTGAGGGTCGTCGTGCCCCCCGAGTACGCGGGCAGGGTCTACTCGCAGATACAGCGGCTCGGCGAGGTCAAGTCGGTGGACTGGCGCACTGACGGCAGCCTCGTCGCCGAGATAGAGATACCCGCCGGCCTCCAGCAGGAGGTCATAGACAAGCTCAACAAGCTGACGCAGGGTAACGTTGAGGTGAAGGTCGTGGCGGTGGTCTAGCCTTGGCCCGCGTGTTCGTGTCGAACAGGCAGGTGGTCGTGCCGGGCGACCCCATCGCCGAGGGCAGCGACGTGGTCGTGGAGTCGCCGTACATAGAGAGGATCGGCAACCGCTACTACGCGGTCGTCATAGGCCTTGCCACGGTCCAGCAGGAGGAGGGGCGGGTCAGGATAGGCCTCATACCGCTCGAGGGCGCCTACATACCCAAGCAGGGGGACGTCGTAGTGGGGATCGTCGAGGACATCGGCATAACGCACTGGGAGGTGGACATAAGGTCGCCCTACCGCGGCATACTGACCGTGCAGGAGGCGCTCGACAGACCCTTCAACCCCGCGACCGACAGCCTGCAGAGGTATCTCGATGTCGGCGACTATGTCGTCGCCAAGGTGGTGGCGTTCGACAGGACCCGCGACCCCCTGCTTACCATCAAGGGGAAGGGCCTGGGCAGGGTCACCGACGGCGTCGTGGTTGAGATCAAGCCGTCGAGGGTCCCGCGCGTCATAGGCAAGAAGGCCTCGATGATAAACATGCTTACCAGCGAGACGGGCTGCGAGTTCGTAGTCGGTCAGAACGGCCGGATACTGGTTAGGTGCCCGAGCAGGGAGCTCGAGGAGATAGCCGTGCTGGCCATCAAGATGATCGAGCGGGAGGCGCACACCACCGGGCTCACCGACCGGGTACGCGAGTTCATTAGGAGGGAGAGGGAGCGCAGGGGCGCCAGGTGAGCGGGTTGGGCCCGGCGGCCGCCGGCGAGAGGCCGACCCTCATAAGGCGCGTCGTCGAGGGGGGCGCCGAGAAGATCGTAAGGCACGACGGTAGGGCCCCCGATCAGATGAGGCCCGTCCGCATGGAGGTCGGGGTGCTGAGCAACGCCGATGGCTCAGCCCTGGTCGAGTACGGCAGGACCAGGGTCATAGCCGCCGTCTACGGGCCCCGCGAGGTGCACCCCAAGCACATGTCGCTGCCCGACCGGGCGCTCATAAGGTGCCGCTACCACATGGCGCCCTTCTCCACCGCCGAGAGGAAGAGCCCAGCGCCAACGCGTAGGGAGATAGAGCTGTCGAAGGTGATACGTGAGGCGCTCGAGGCGGTCGTCCTGACGGAGCTCTACCCGCGCACGACCATAGACGTGTTCATAGAGGTGCTGCAGTCGGACGGCGGCACGCGCACCGCCGCGCTGACCGCCGCCTCCCTCGCCCTCGCCGACGCCGGGGTGCCGCTGCGCGACCTGGTGGCCGCTGTCGCGGTCGGGAAGGTCGACGGGGTCCTCGTCCTCGACCTCGACGAGGTCGAGGACATGTACGCCGAGGCCGACATGCCCGTCGGCATGGCCCCGTCCCTGGGCAAGATAGTGCTGCTGCAGCTCAACGGCGTGCTGACACCCAAGGAGTTCAGGTACGCGCTCGACATGGCCAAGAGAGCCATACTGGAGCTGTACAGAATGCAGAGGGAGGTGCTGAGGAGGAAGTACGCCGAGGCCGTCCCGCAGCCGGCCGAGGAGAGGGGGTGAGGTGGCGAGCGCTTGTTAGGCGCGGGACCGCGCGGCCCGCGGGGGTGAGGGGCACGTGAGCATCACGCCCTGGGAGCAGCCAGTCATGCCCAAGCTGAAGAGGAGGACCCTGGAGAGCCTGCTGGCCCGCGGCACGAGGGTGGACGGGCGGAGGCTCACCGACTACCGGCAGGTCGTCATCGAGCCCGGCTACGTCGACTACCGGGCCGAGGGCTCGGCGCTAGTGAGGCTGGGGTCGACGCTCGTGCTGGTCGGGGTCAAGATGGACCTCGTCCAGCCGTTCCCCGACGCGCCCAACGAGGGCGTGCTGATGGTCCACGCTGAGTTCGTGCCGCTGGCCTCGCCGACCTTCGAGCCCGGGCCGCCGGACGAGAACGCCATTGAGCTGGCGAGGGTCGTCGACCGGAGCCTGCGCGAGCCGAAGGTGATAGCCCTCGACAAGCTCGTTATAGAGCCCGGCAAGACCGTGTGGAGGGTGTTCGTGGACATATACGTGCTCAACCACGACGGCAACCTCTTCGACGCCTCGATGCTGGCGAGCATGGCCGCCCTCATGGTGACGCGCGTCCCCGCCATAGTCAAGACCGAGGAGGGGTACCAGGTCGACCGCACCAGGTTCACCGGGCTCCTGCCCGTGAACAGGCGCGTGGTCACCGTGACCCTGGCCAAGCTGGCGGGTAAGCTCATCGTGGACCCGACGTTCGAGGAGGAGGGCGTGGCCGACACGAGGCTAGTCGTGGCCGTCACCGAGGACGGCATGATCGCCGGCATGCAGAAGACGGGCATGGAGGGACTGACCGAGAGGGAGCTCGAGACCGCAGTGAACCTGGCCATCGAGAAAAGCCGCGTGCTGTTCGCCGCCCTCGACAAGTACGTTACGCCGTACAGGCGCAAGCTGGAGGAGGAG
>WAQM01000109.1 GCA_015520245.1 Pyrodictiaceae archaeon | reverse complement strand
GTGAGCCGGTAAATGGCGCGCATGGGCGGTCGCAGGCACCTCAAGACGCTAGCGGCACCGAAGTTCTGGCCCGTCCGCGAGCGCGCAGGCGTCTTCACGGTCAAGCCGTCCCCGGGGCCCCACCCGATAGAGCGCTGCATACCGCTCCTCATAATCGTCCGCGACGTACTGGGCTACGCCAAGACGGCCCGCGAAGCCCGCAAGCTGATCGCCGAGGGCCACTTCAAGGTCGACGGCCGGGTGAGAAGGAACTACAAGTTCCCCGTGGGCTTCATGGACGTGCTCGAGGTAGTAGATACGGGCGAGAAGTACCGCATTCTACCCTATCCCACCAAGTTCTTCATACTACACCCCATAAGCGACGAGGAGGCTAGGTTCAAGCTGGGTCGGATAGAGGACAAGTCCACGGTGAAGGGGGGTCACATACAGCTACACCTACACGACGGCCGCAACGTCCTCATCAGAGTCAAGGACCCGACGAACCCTGTTGAGGCTAAGCCCTACAAGACGCTGGGCACGGTTAAGATCTCGATCCCCGAGCAGCGGCTGCTCGACTACGCGCCCCTAGAGGTTGGCAGCCCGGTCATAGTGATGGGCGGCCGCAACGTCGGCCGTGTGGGCCGGGTGGTCGACATAAAGCGCGGCATGAGGCGCTACCGCAGCATAGTCACGATAGAGGACGTGAGGGGCGAGAGGTTCCAGACCAGCCTGGAGTACGTGTTCGTCATCGGGCCCCCCGGCGGTGACCCGTGGATATCGCTGCCCGAGGGGGCGTGGAAATGAGCGAGGCCAAGGGGCTGCCCTTGCCGCCGGAACTTGTAAGGCAGATCCGCGAGAAGTGGGAGTCCAACCCGATGCTCAGGCCCCGGATAGCCAAGGTCACCGTTAACATCGGCGTGGGCGAGTCGGGCGAGAGGCTGGAGAAGGCAGCCAAGGTGCTCGAGCAGATAACGGGCCAGAAGCCCGCCTACCGCAGGGCCAGGAAGACGATAAAGGATTTCGGTATAAGGAAGGGCGAGCCCATCGCGGTCATGGTGACCCTCCGCGGCGCTAAGGCCATGGAGTTCCTAAGGAAAGCGTTCGAGGCCATAGGGTGGAGGCTTAAGGCGAGCCAATTCGACGAGTTCGGCAACGTCTCATTCGGGATAAAGGAGCACATAATGCTGCCCGGCGTGAGGTACGATCCGGAGATAGGCATCTTCGGCATGGACGTAGCGATAACGATTGAGAGGCCGGGCTTCCGCGTGCTACGGAGGCGCAGGGCGCGGAGGAGGCACATACCGCGCCGTCACCGCGTGACCAAGGAGGAGGCTATGGTGCTGCTGCACGACTTATTCGGGGTGACAATCGAGGCTAAGTAGGCGGGGAGCGGCCATGGGGAAGTTCCGTCCGCCCAAGCACGTGCGCGTAGGTAAGGGGGCGGTGAGGTGCCAGCGCTGCGGCAGCCACGACGCCGTAATAAGGAAGTACGGGCTATACCTATGCCGTCAGTGCTTCCGCGAGCTCGCTGTGAGCCTGGGCTTCAGGATCTACGCCTAGCGTAGCGCCTATAAGGCTCCCTCGAGTTCAGCGACCACTACGAAACCGGGTGTGCAACCATGGTGATGATGGATACGCTCGCCAACGCCATGGCGACGATAATGAACGCCGAGATGAGGGCCAAGCCGGAGGCCATAATAATGCCCGCTTCGAAGCTCATAGCGGCGGTGCTAAGGGTGATGCAGCAGGAGGGCTACATTGGCGAGTTCGAGTACATAGATGATGGCAGGTGGGGTAAGATAAGGGTGAGGCTGCTGGGTAGGATCAACAAGTGCGGCGTTATCAAGCCTAGGCTCCCGGTGAAGTACCGCGACCTGGTCAGGATGCCGGACTGGCTCAGGAAGTACCTGCCGAGCAGGGACATGGGCATACTCATCATAAGCACGAGCCAGGGTGTTATGTCCCACCGCGAGGCCATCCGCAGGCACATCGGCGGGATCCTGCTGGCCTACGTGTACTGACGGGGGTACGGGGGGCGCTCGCCTTGGTCAAAGTCGTTCACGTCGCCGAGGAGGTTGAGGTTCCCGACGGCGTGGACGTGAGAATCGACGGGATGAGGGTTACAGTGAAGGGGCCCAAGGGCGAGCTCACGCGCGACTTCTCCCACGCCAGGGGCGTTATCATCCGGCTCGCCGAGGAGGAGGGCAAGAGGAAGGTCATTGTCGAGGCGTTCTTCGCGAACCGGCGCAAGAAGGCGCTGGTCGGGACCATAGCGGCCCACATAGAGAACATGATAGTCGGCGTGACTAAGGGCTTCCGCTACAAGCTCAAGATTGTTTACTCGCACTTCCCGATCAGCGTCAAGGTGGAGGGCGACAAGGTGATCATAGAGAACTTCCTGGGCGAGAAGGCGCCGCGTGTGGCGAAGATCGTAGGCGACACGCGCGTACGGGTTGAGGGTAACGACGTGATAGTCGAGGGCATAGACATCGAGGCTGTGGGCCAGACGGCGGCGAACATAGAGCTCGCGACCAAGGTCAAGGACAAGGACCGCCGCGTCTTTGTAGACGGGATATACATTTACGAGCGGGGGGTGATGGAGGAGTGAGCGGTAACCTCGACCCCAGGGAGAAGGAGCGCCTGCTCCGGCTGAGGGCGCTGCTGAAGAGCAGGAAGCCCGAGTTCCTGAGGACGCTATGGTGGAAGTTCCCCAAGTTCAAGAACGACCCGAAGTGGCGCAAGCCCAAAGGGCTGGACAACAAGATGAGGCTGAGGCTCAAGGGGTACCCGCCGATCGTCGAGGTCGGCTACCGGGGGCCTGCCGCCGTCCGGGGGCTCCACCCGACGGGCCTCGAGCCCGTGGTGGTCAGCACGGTCTCGGACCTGGACAAACTCGACCCCAGCCGCCACCTAGTGGTCATAGCGTCGTCGGTCGGGCTGAGAAAGAGACTTGAGATAGCCCGCGCGGCCCGCGAGAAGGGGTTCCGGGTGGCCAATGCCTAGGGGGTGGGGCCGGTGGCGACCCCGGACC
>WAQM01000108.1 GCA_015520245.1 Pyrodictiaceae archaeon | reverse complement strand
GTACAGCCAGTTCGTGTCGATGCTGCTGTTCTACGCGATCCTCGGCCAGGCCTTCAACATGTTCATGGGCATGACCGGCTACGTGGACTTCGGGTACGTCGCGTTCCTGGCCCTCGGGGCTTACGGGGTCGCCGTAGCGGCGAAGTACGCGGGCGTCGAGGGCTGGGCCGTGGTGCCGGTGGGGCTCGGGCTCTCGGTGCTCATGGCCTTGCTCCTCGCGCTGGCCGTTGGCGGGATAGCGTTAAGGCTCCGCGGCGCGTACTTCGCCATAGCCACCATAGGCGTCAACGAGGGGCTGCGGTACCTCATCGAGGGCGCGGGCATCTGGGGCGGCAGTCTCGGCATAATCTTCGCCCGCGAGCTGCGCGAAGCGCTGGGCCGCGAGGCGGCCGTGTACCTCATGACGTTCTTGGCCGACGTACTGCTGATACTCGTAGGGGTCATGGCGGTCCTGGTCACGGCCTTGATGCTGTCGAGCCGTGTTGGCTACGCCCTCCAGGCGATAAGGGAGGACGAGGACGCCGCCCGCGCCCTGGGAATTAACGTCACTAAGTACAAGCTGATAGCCTTCTCAGCCAGCGCCGTGGTGGGCAGCCTGCTGGGGGCGATCTACTGGGCCCTCAAGTCCGGCTACGTGGAGCCGGACCACGTGTTCAACATACGCTACACAGTCGAGGCCATAGTCATAGTCATGCTGGGCGGCGCGGGCACCATGCTAGGGCCCCTCGTCGGGGGCCTCGCCTACGGGGCCCTCAGCTACTCGCTCTCAACCGTCATGCCGGGGCTGCAGCTGCTCGCGCTGGCACCCACGCTACTGGCGGTGGTGGTCGCGATGCCCGAGGGCGTGGTCGGCACCCTGAGGAAGAGGATTAGGAACCCCGTGCTCAGAGAGCTCGTGGGCTGAGGGGTGGTCCATGGGGGCGCCGCTCCTAAGGCTCGTGAACGTGACCAAGAGGTTCGGCGGCATAGTGGCCGTTGACCGCGTATCGCTCGACATAGGCAGGGCGGAGCTCGTGGGCATCGTAGGCCCCAACGGCAGCGGCAAGACCACGCTGTTCAACCTCATCAACGGCGTCTACAAGCCCGACGAGGGCAGGATATACTTCGACGGCGTGGACGTGACCGACATACCGCCCTACGCGAGGGCGAGGATGGGGATCGCCCGCACCTTCCAGATCCCGCGGCCGTGGGGCGCGCTGACCGTCAGAGAAAACGTGGCGATAGGCGCCATGTTCGGCCGCGGAGGTAGGGGCTTCATGGCCTCGGAGGCCCTCAGCGAGGCCGACGAGATACTGCGCCTGGTGGGCCTCTACCATAAGCGCTTCGAGCCGGCCCACAAGCTCACCGTGCCGGAGAAGAAGCTGCTGGAGCTGGCGCGCGCGCTGGCGATGAAGCCCAAGCTGCTGCTGCTCGACGAGGTCGTGGCGGGGCTCAGCCCGGCCGAGGTCGACCGCGTCATCGGCGTCGTGAAGACCGTGAGGGACGAGCTCGGCATATCGGTCGTGGCCCTCGTGGAGCACGTTATGAGGGCGGTCGTGTCGTTCGCGGAGAGGCTCGTGGTCATGGACCGCGGCCGCGTCGTGCTCGACGGTCCCCTGGAGGAGGTCGTGCGGAGCCCGAAGCTCGCCGAGATCTACCTGGGCGAGGAGGGCGCCAGGCTCCTGAGGGTCCTGGCGAGGTGAGCCGCGTGCCGCGCATCCTCGTGGTCCGGGACCTCGAGTCGGGCTACGGGGAGATGCGGGTGCTGTGGGGCGTAAGCATGGAGGTCGAGCGCGGCAGCATAAGCGTCGTGCTCGGCCCCAACGGGGCCGGCAAGACGACCCTGATGAAGACTCTGATGGGCATCGTCCGCCCGTGGAGGGGGCGGGTGATATTCGACGGCAGGGACGTCACGTACGCGCCGCCCCACGTCAAGGTCAGGCTGGGCATGACCCTCGTGCCGGAGGGCAGGAGGCTCTTCCCCGACCTAACGGTCGAGGAGAACCTAGTCCTCGGCGCCTACGTCCACGGCTGCAGGCTGGAGAAGGTTAGGGACATGCTCGACGTCGTCTACAGCCTCTTCCCGGTGCTCAGGGAGCGCAGGAGGCAGAAGGCCGGGACGCTCAGCGGCGGCCAGCAGCAGATGCTGGCTATAGCCCGCGCCCTCATGGCGAGGCCGAGACTCCTGCTCCTCGACGAGCCCAGCCAGGGGATAGCGCCGAAGCTCGCGATGGACATATTCATGGCGCTGAAGGAGCTCCGCGACAGCCACGGAGTGACAGTGCTGCTCGTGGAGCAGAACGTCGCGGCCGCGCTGAAGGTGGCTGACTACGTGTACGTGATGGAGATGGGCCGGGTGGTGAAGTCCGGCGAGCCGGGCCAGGTCCTCAGGGACGAGTCGTTCCGGAGGGCGTACCTCGGGTTCTAGGTCTAAGAGTAGTCAGCAAAAGTCAACAGCGTGAGCGCGAGTGGCGCCGCGGCCGGGATTTGAACCCGGGTCACGGGCTTGACAGGCCCGCATACTGGTCCGGGCTATACTACCGCGGCACCCGTTGGGCGGCTTGTTTTTAGGAAGGTTTATAAGGTTTTCCTTGAGGTTGTTGTTCATTTTCCCATGGTAATTAGGTGAGAAAAAAGGAGGTGACTGTTATCATAACGTGTTTTTGTTACTGTTGTTCTTCACTGGTTTTGCCTATGTAGCCCATTCGTTTTAGAGCGTAGTATATTGTTGATGCGGGGCGGTTAAGCTTCTTGGCTATGCTGTATAT
>WAQM01000107.1 GCA_015520245.1 Pyrodictiaceae archaeon | reverse complement strand
GCTGGGCCGGGAGGCCCAGCTGGAGCAGGGCCAGCGCCACGGCCGACGCGGTCGCGGCCGCCGCCAGCCTGAGGGCCGCCAGGGCGCGCGAGAGCGTCGGGGCCCTCGCCTCGAGGATCAGCGAGGCGACGTAGAGCAGGACGAGCGCGTTGAAAAACGCGTGGACGTGGGCCGGGAGGGGCCCCATCGCTAGCCCTCGCGCACCCTCACGCCGCCGGCGAGCATCAGCACTCCCAGCACGCCGGCCAGGGCCGCCGCCACGGTCGGGGCCACGGGCGTGGCCTCAGCCCCGCCGTAGTACCTGCCGGGGCTGACCTCGTAGATCTCGTGCGGCGGCAGCTTGAGCGCCAGCTCGGGTATGCCTATCTTGACCTTGCCCTCGACTATCGCGTAGGCGCCAACCTGGCTCGGGTCGGTGGCCAGGAAGTGGCAGCCGAAGCAGACCCTCAGCGCCTCGCGGTCGAGGCCCCCGCCCTCGCCCTGGACCAGCTGCGCGTCGACGGGGTAGTAGTCGTTCTCGAAGGGATCCCAGAGGCCCACCTCCACCTCCATACCCTTGGGCTCGCTCGAGAGGAGGGCCGACACGAAGGTGTTCAGGTTGGCCTTGAGGGTGACGTTCTCGTCGGTGAACGCGAGCCTGCCGGATACAATGCTGGCCGCCGAGGGCGCGGTCACGTTAAGCGCCGCTGGGCTCACCTCGTTGTAGACGACCACCCCGAAGAACTCCCCCGCGGCGTTGTAGCCCAGGTGCAGCACCGCGTGGCACCTGCACCCGATGTTCTCGTGCACTGTGCCGGCCACGTAGTTGCTGTGGCACTGCGTGCAGAACTGCCACGCGCTGACGCCGGTCCTACGCTCCAGGTGCACCGTGTGATTCCAGTAGTAGAAGTTCCACAGCTTGACCGTCACGTCCTTCCAGTACACCGGCCCTGCCTGCGTGACGTTGTACCAGGTCTCGTTGTAGCTCACGGTCTCGTTGTAGATCGACACGGGGCCGTGGCACGGGAGGCACTGGTCGGGGTGGTTGACGCCCCAGGCCAGGGCCGTGCTGCCGCTAGCGGCGAGGAGCAGCACGGCTGCAGCGAGCGCCGCTAGGGTGCCTGCCAGCGCCGCCCGCGCCGGCTGCATGGCACCACCATGCCAAGTATATACCGGGCTTAGGGATATATACCTTAGCTGCCCGGTTCGGCCGGGTCCTAACCGTAGCGCGGGGCTGGCCTAGGCTCTTGGACAACGGTAAGTACTGCATCCTAACTTAAGGTCGAGGCTCCTAACCAGTATGGACGTTTTTAGACGGCGATACCCTAAGCACCCGCCCTGGGCGGGGTGGCCTCGCAGTGCCGTCGCTCGATGACCTGCGGGTGGTGGCCTCCCAGGCCATCAGGAGGCTCGCGGCGTTCCTATCCAGGCGCCAGCCGCTGCCGGTGTGGTTCGTGGTGCTGCTCCTGCTGGTGCTCGTCGCGGGCGTAGGCTTGGCGTACGTCAACTACGCCCCCGAGGCTAACGTCGTGTGCACGACGTGCCACAACATGGTGCCCTTCTACGAGGGCATCGCCGACACCAGCCACGGCTCGATCAACTGCCACGTGTGCCACCCGCTTAGCGCCGCCGTGATCGGCGAGCTCGTGGTCCAGCTGACGGAGGCGCCCTCGCCGGCCGAGATAAAGGAGCGGGCGAGCAAGAAGATAAGCATGTACGAGCCCTGCCTCAGCTGCCACAGGCTCAGCGAGCTCCGCGAGCTGCGCATACACGAGGCCCACCTCACGATGGCCGTGGAGGTGCTGGGCTCCTGCGACATCTGCCACAACCCCCACGACCCGGGCGAGCTGCCCGACGCGTGCACCCGCTGCCACAGGCTCGGCCGCGCCATAGACGTGCACTCGGCCATGCACGACGAGGCCCTGGCCAGGTTCGAGCGCGGCGAGGAGGGCGTGTGCTACGAGTGCCACTCGGACATAGCCGAGTGGGAGGTGCCCATGGCTGCCAGCTGCCTGGAGGGGCTGGCCGAGGGCAAGACGTGCTTCGACTGCCACGAGCCCCCCCTGGACCCGCCGATGATAAGGGACGTGCCGTGCACGCAGTGCCACTCGTCGTGAGGGGGCGCGGGGGCCTGCCCGTGGGCCCCCGGCTGCTCGCCGCGGCCGCCCTGGCGCTCCTGCTCTCGGCGCTCCCCTCGCAGGCGCTCGCCGTCCACGGCGTCGCCGTCCGGGGAGCCGCCGCCTACCCGCTCCACGTCGAGGTGCTGGTGAGGCCGGGGCGCGGCGAGGTGGTCGTGCGAGGCGCCGTGGTGGGGCCCCTGGCCCGCAGCTCCATCGTCGAGGCGGTCTACGCGGCGGCCTGGAGCCTAGGCCTCAACCCCCTGGGCTACGACTACGAGGTCGTGATCAGGCCCTCCGCGCCGGAGGCCGCCTACATCGAGGGCACGAGCCTCTCGCTGGCCGTGTTCGCCGCCGCCTACCTGTCCCTGGCGGGGCTGGAGGCGCCGGCCGCCGACGGCGTTGCCGTGACGGGGACCGTCAACCCCGACCTGACGGTCGGCTTCGTCGCCTTCGTCCGCGAGAAGGCTGAGGGCCTGGCCGCCCGCGGCTACCGGGTCCTGGTGGTGCCAGAGGGGCAGACGCGCGTCTACAGGTTCGTCAGCGTGCCGCGCCACATGGGGCCCTACGCCTACATCGAGCGGGAGCTCGTGGTCGAGCCGCTCAGGGTGGAGGCCAACATCACGCTCGTGGAGGCCGGGTGGGTCTTCGACGCACTCGCGGCCCTCGGCGCGGCCACGGGGCCTGCGCGGGGTGGCGCCACGTGGGCCGGGCTGCTCGAGGCCGTCCGCGCCGTCGATCCGGGGAGTCCCGTCGTCGCCGGGCTCCGCGCCGCGGTGGCGAGCGACGTCGACGCCCTGGCGCGCGCCGCCCTGGAGCTGGCGCCCCGGCTCCCGCGGGGGCCGCCGACTACGTCTCGAGGCTGGCCCGGGAGGCGCTGGCCTACCTCAACTACAGCCGCAGGCTCGGGGAGGCGGTCGGCGCAGCCGCCTCGCTCTACGCGCTCGGCGAGGCGTACAGGAGGGCCGTCCTGGCCTACCTCCTGGCCCTGGGCTACGCCCGGGACCGCGGCGAGCTCGAGTGGGCCGCGAGGGTCATGGCGGTCAAGGTCAGGGAGCTGGCCAGG
>WAQM01000106.1 GCA_015520245.1 Pyrodictiaceae archaeon | reverse complement strand
GGCCAACCCCAAGAACCACTGGGAGGTGCCGTACACGCTAGAGGTGTTCCGCCGCGCGGGCATGACGAGCGTGGTCCTGGTGCCCACGGTGATCAGGACGATAAACGACGACCAGATAGGGCTCATAGTCAAGTTCGCCGCGAAGCACATGGACGTTGTGCGCGGCGTTAACTTCCAGCCCGTCAGCCTGACCGGCATGATGAAGAAGGAGGAGAGGCGGAAGCTCAGGGTTACCATCGCTGACGTCGCCAGGTGGCTGGAGGAGCAGACGGACGGCCAGATACCTAGGTCGGCGTGGTTCCCCGTGCCCATCGCGGCCAAGTTCGCCTACCTGGTCGAGAGCATCACCGGCGAGGAGCAGTTCTGCATGGCCAACCACCCCGCCTGCGGCGCCGCCACGTACGTCTTCGTGGAGCGCGGCCCCGACGGCCTGCCGCGGCGCTTCGTCCCCATAACCGAGTTCTTCGACGTCGAGGGCTTCGTGGAGTTCATGGAGAAGACCATGGAGGAGTTCTCCAAGGAGGGGCTGGCCTCGGCCTCCAAGCTCAAGAAGATGGTCAAGCTCAGCAGGGTGCTGATGCACCTACCCAAGTTCGTTGACCGCGAGAAGATACCGAGCAACCTCAACATCACCAGGCTCTTAGTCAAGATCTTCGTGAAGCGCAACTACGAGGCGCTGGGCGAGCTGCACTACACGATGCTATTCCTCGGCGCAATGCACTTCATGGACCTATACAACTATGACGTCGAGCGGGTGCTCAGGTGCAACATCCACTACCTCGTGCCTGACGGCAGGGTGATCCCGTTCTGCGCGTTCAACGTGCTCAACGACGTGTACCGCGACTACATCCAGGAGAAGTTCAAGGTGCCTCTCGACGAGTACGCGAGGCGCTACGGTGCCGACAAGATAGGCGAGGCGGTCAAGTACGTCAGGAACATCAAGCTGCTGAAGAGCACGCCCGTGTACTACGAGGCCTACCGCGGCATAGTGCCTGAGAGCGTGCTGCGCGGCGACGAGGCGTGACCTCAGGCAGCCACCGCCTCATCACGCTTTTTCAGCGATCGGAATACTCATCAGCGCGGGCTGGCCCTCCATGCGCCTGCTAGTGGACGCGCACTGCCACCTTTATGAGTACAGCGCGGACCAGATCGAGAGGCTGCTAGCGAAGATGCCGGACCTGGTCATCGTGGCGGTCAGTGACGACTACGAGTCGAGCGTCAGGACCCTGGAGCTGGCGAGGCGCTTCAAGCGGATCATCCCGTGCGCGGGCCTCCACCCATGGGAGGTTGGCAAGCGCAGCAACTTCGAGGACGAGGTCTCCAGGATAGTCGAGCTTGTTGAGAGGGGCGAGGTGCGATGCGTCGGCGAGGTGGGGCTGGACACCAAGTTCGTCGCCGAGACCATAGAGGTCCAGCGCGCCGCCTTCAGATCGCTGCTCGAGGGCCTACGGGGCTCGGAGGGCCTGCTCCTCAACGTCCACGCGGCGGGAACTTGGGAGGAGGTGCTCAGCGCCCTGCAGGGCTTCCGCGGGGTCGCAATCATCCACTGGTACACGGGGCCCCTGCACCTGCTCACCGCGATACGCGACAGCGGCTTCTACATATCCGTGAATCCGGCCATCAAGGTACAGAAGAAGCACCAGGAGGTCGTGAGGTACGCCCCCCTCGACATCCTGCTGACCGAGAGTGACGGCCCCTACCAGTACCGCGGCCTCAACCTCTCGCCCGAGCTCATACCCGAGGCGATCAAGGTGGCCGCGGAGGTCAAGGGGGTCAGCCCCGAGGAGGTCGCCGAGGCCGTCGCCGCTAACTTCGAGAGGATCGCGAGGCTACTCGACCTTGACGCCGTCGCGCCCTAGCCTCACCAGCGTGAGCTTCCGGCGCGCCGGGAGCGCCACGTTCACGACGGTCACACCGCCCACCGACGCCACGGTCCTACGCGACCTGTGGGCGTGGCCGTGGATGACCAGAGTCGGAGCGGACCTTCTGATCGCCTCCTCCATGAGCCTACTGCCCAGCTCCGGCCAGATGTGCCTGGGCTCGCCCTCGAGGGTGACGTAGGTGGGCGCGTAGTGCATCACGACGATCACGTAGCTGTAGCGCTCGCGGAGCTTGGCCACAACCTCGGCTAGCCTACGGGCGCGCTCCCGGTACTCGCGGGCCAACCACGGCATGTTCCTGCGCTGCCAGGCGGTCGGCCTATCAAGCGAGCCCCGGGTCCCGTACACGACGAGGTCCTCGCCCAGTTCAGCGTAGCTGTCGTTCAGCCAGGTGACGCGGTCCCCGTACCTCCTAAGGTACTCGCCCTCGGTGCCCACGTACTCCTCGTTGCCGAACACGGCCACTATCCTAGCCCCCTTGCACATCCTCGCCGTGTACTCCAGCACCGGAGCCAGCGCCTCGACGCGCCCCCTCTCCACCATGTCGCCAGCCCAGATGATGGCGTCGGCGCCGCCGCAGACGCCGGAGAGGCTTCTGAGCGCCGACAAGTAGTGCATGAGGTACCGCGGGCTGTGCACGTCACTAACCGCCAGAATGGTGTGTGCGCGGTGCGTCCCGGCCCCGCTCATCTGACCCCGGCGTCGGGGCTGTCGCGGGGCCTCCCCTCAATAGGTTCCTGCCCAGCCCTAAAAGGTCGTTAGGAGGTCCGGGGAGGCCGGTCAAGGGGCTCGGGAGTATCCGGCTGTCCTCACCGATCGGCGACCCTCTTACTCGTCACGGCCCCAGCTAACGCTTAATTGAACCCCGTAATTTACCCCGTCGGGCGGAGGGATGAGGGGGATAGGGCTGAGCCGCGGCGATGAGGAGGCTGAGCTACTCTGACCGCGACCCTGGCCCCCCGCGGCTGCTGCTCCTGCTCCGCGCGATAGCCTCGGGCGAGTGCCGCGTCAAGCTTCAGCCCCCCGTACGCAGGCTTGCCGTAGCGTTCGCGGTGGCCCTCTCGAGGGTGTCGCCGCGTCTGACCGTGCTGGCCGCCGAGCCTCTCGCCCGGCTTCTCGATGGACCCGGGGTGCGCGTTGCCGCGTGCGGCGAGCAGGCCGGCGGGCCGCCGTACGCGGTGCTGTGGTGCGACGAGGTGCCGCAGGGCACGGTGTTCTGCGCGGGCGAGGCCTGCCTGAGGGCCAGGTGGCTAAGGCCGCTGAGGTGCCGCGAGCTAGAGGGCGGGGTCTACGAGGTGTCGGGCTGCGGCGTGCGGGGCTACGTCAAGCTCGCGGGTGGGAGTCTCGAAGAGGCCGGGCCCCCAGTCCCGCCGGAGCTACTTAGAGCCCTGGACGCCCTGAGGCGTGCGGTCGCCGAGTACGGCAGTCTGAGCATTAAGGACGCCGTGACCGTCGTGGCCTCGGAGCTGGGCGTCGCGAGGGGCGATGCCCGCAGGCTGCTCTACGAGGCCGCGCGCCGGGGACTCGTTAGGGTGGTGGAGGGTTACGTGACGGACGTCAAGCTGCAGCCCTAGGTGACCACTATCGCCGGCCTAAGGGGCATCACGCTTTCGAGCTTCTGCCGCGGCACCAGCCGCTGGGCCTCCTCCTCGTCAGCGTACGCTACCGTGATCTCGCTCGCGCCCGCCGCCCGCTTGATGTAGCCCTCCAGGGCCCTGAGCGCCTCAGCCTCGTCGAACTCCTTAACCGCCCTCACAAGGTCGCCCACCCTCTCGTAGAGCTCGGCGACCCGCTCGTAGAGCCTGGGCAGCAGCTTGGCCAGGCGGCGCCGCTCGGCCTCGGGTACATGCTTCAGCAGCTCGCGCACAGCCTCCCTCACGCTCCTGCGCTCGGCCACCATGCTAGCCACGCGGTTCACGACGCCCCACTCCCGCGGCCTCGCGACGGCGACGACTATGCGCGCCGGCCGGCGCCCTAGGGCCTCGGCGATCCTCTTGACGTCCTCCACCACGGCGTCGGCGTAGGCCACCGCCAGCTCGGCCCAGGCGTCAACGAGCTCGGCCGCCGGCCTCGGCCACGGGGCCACGGAGACGAAGCCCTGGCCGCCAAGCATCTCCCACATCTCCTCCGCTATGTGGGGTACTATGGGCGCCAGCATGCGCACCCACGCGTCAACGAAGTCCCTCAGCGCCTTGGTACCCACGGAGCCGCCCAGCGCCAGGTACTTCTCCACGTCCTTAGGCATCTCGTACAGCAGCGTGACCGCCGCGTGCCTCAGCTTCAGCTCCTCCATGTAGGCCGTCACCTCCTCGATGCGCCGCTGGAGCCTGCTGAGCAGCCAGCGCTCGGCAAGCCCGCGGGCCTCGCGGGCCCCAGCCTTTGCCACCTCGCTGACGAGCTTGTAGATGCGCTCGAGCTGCGAGAGCACGCTCCTCGCTAGCGAGTCGGTGAAGTCCGCGTCCTGCAGTATCTCGGCCGCCGTGACGAGCGCCGCCCTCACTGTGTCGGGGCCGTAGACCCGGAGCATGCGCCTAAGCGGGATGACGTTCCTGAGGCTCTTGCTCATCTTCTTGCCCTCCAGCTTCACGAAGCCGTTGACCACTATCTGCCTGGGCCACTTGTCGCGCGGGAATATCGCTACGTGGTTGAACACGTAGAACGTCAAGTGGTTCTGGACGAGGTCGCGGCCACTGTGCCTGGAGTCGACGGGGTACCAGTACTCGAACTCCTCGCGGAGCTCCTTGAGCACCCTCTCGTCGATACCCAGCCTCCTGGAGAGCTCGACCGCGCTGCCCTTGCCCAGGAGCACGTAGTCCCAGAACTCCCGCGTGAGCTTGGAGGGCGGGATACGGTGCTCGCGTATCCGGTGCACGACCGTGTAGAACGCCATGTAGATCGTGGAGTCGCTGAGGCTCTCTATCACCCACCCCCTCTCCCAGGGCAGCGGCGTGCCAAGGCCCCGCGTGCGAGCGGCCGCCCTCATCCTCAGCCAGTCCACGGTCCTCTCGAACTCCTCCCTCATCGCCTCGGGGACTATCCTAACCTCGGCGAGGGCCTCGCGCACCAGCCTCTTCCACTCCTCGTCGCCGTAGTTGATGAACCACTGGTTCCTGAGCACCTTCACGACGATCTCGGTCCCGCAGCGGCAGTATACGGGCCTGTTCATCACCTCGTACATGGTGTCGGCGAAGCCCAGGGCCTTGAGCCACCTCACCGTGGCCTCGCGGGCCTCCGGCACCGGGCGCCCGGCGATCCACGCCTTGACGGCCGCCCTGGCGAAGAGCGCCTCGCGGCCCCCGCTGCTGTACACCCTGTCGACCACGTCGGGCCTCAGCCGGCCGCGCCTGTACTCCTCCGAGTACAGCGTGCGGGTGGCCTCGTCTAGCTTCGCCCGGTCCGTCTGGTCCCTGACCCCCATCCTCTCCACGACGTCCCTCGCCGGGACCTCGCTGAAGCCCGGGACCTCGATGAGCGGCACCGGCTTGAGTTTCGACGCTACGTCCCTGAACTCTGGGAACAGCCTGCCCTCCGCCAGGTCGCGAAGCGCCACGTGGTCGTACGG
>WAQM01000105.1 GCA_015520245.1 Pyrodictiaceae archaeon | reverse complement strand
CCCCAGTAGCGCCTCGACAGCCTCCTTGTCCACCAGCCTCCCAGGCACCATGACGTGCTGCTCCCCCGAGTCTATGATGACCTTGATCCTCCTCGACGAGAGCACCATCACGGTCCTCCTCAGCTCGTCTATCACCGCGACCGCCTTGGCCCTCTTCGGCTCGACCCTTATCTCCGCGTCGCTCTCGGGCAGCGGGAAGCTAGCGAGGAAGAACCTTGATGGCATGTCGCTGAGCACCCTTTCGACCTCGTGACGCCTGGTGACCAGGTTCAGCACGCGCAGGACGTTGGCGCTGAACCTCAGCCTGGGCCTCGCCATGGCCCCGCCCCTATAGCCCCCTCCCGGCACGGGCGGGCCTGGGGGTGCTGAGTAACCACCGCTGCTGAGCCGTGATGAGCGCGAGCTACGCTTAGCCCCCGAAGCCGCGATGACGAGTACGCTAGAGGCTGAGGAGCCGTGCTGAGAGTCCGGCGCTCTGAGCGGCCAACGGACAGCATAAGAGGTGGCGTAAGCGCCCCCACCCGCGGGAGGGGTGGCCCCCTCCTTGGGCGGCTCCAGGCCCAGGCTGAAGAAGAAGGAGCCTGTCGCGGGTACCAAGAGGGAGCTCGTCATAATAGCCAGGCCCGCCGTAACCCTCGAGCAGGTCAAGTCGGACCCGCGCAAGCGCAACCTCCTCCTGGTGCTTCAAGCGCTTGAGAAGATGAAGGGCATCTACGAGAGGAGCCTAGCCCACCTGCTCTACTGGCTTAAGACCGAGAAGGGCATCGACCTCGGCTACGACTTCTACCTGGTCGGCGACACCCCGACCTCCAAGCAGCTGCGCGAGGACGTGGTAGCGCTGCTCTACGTCGGGCTCGCCGAGACCGATCCGGTCACCAAGAAGCTAAGGATCACCAACGACGGCAAGGAGTTCCTAAAGACCGTCGGCTTCGACGAGGAGCTCTACAGGAAGCTCGAGGAGGCCATAGAGGAGCTCAAGCCCAAGCTCACGACGATCGAGGCCCAGATAGAGCTGACGACCATGCTCATGAGGCCCGGGGCTCCGCGGCGGCGCAGGCAGGGCCGGGGCCCCTAGTCGTGCGCGTACACCATGACCAGCTTTTCCACCCGCCCGTCCTCGCCGCGCAGCACCGCGTCAACGCGAGCAAAGCCGTAGCGCACGAGCTGCACGACCTCGCCCACCTTCAGCTCGGCGGCCGCCGGCTCGGCCAGCCCTCTGTCCACCCTCAGCTCGAAGCCCTCGGGCACGTGCACCTCCACGGGTACGGCGTCGCTCGCAGGCACCCACTGGATTATCGGCGCGCCGCGGCGCCGGGCCTCCTCGAGGCTCAGGCTGTGGAACCTAGCCACCACGCGGTCGCCCCGCACCTCGACCACCTCCACGTTGAAGGCCTCCATCAGCCTGACTACGTCCCCGGGTCTTAGGGCGCGCGCATCGCTGCGCGACACGTAGAGGGTCGCGGTGGGGCCCGGTACCTCGAGCCTCCTGGAGCCCAAGTCGACGCTAGGGTGGTAGGGCACCTCGAACTCCTTGCGCTCCCACGGCAGCCCCTCGACGAGCATCGGCACGGGGTCTATGGCCGCCATCACGCGCCTGGCCCTCCCGTCTACGATACTCCTGTTCACGGACGCTAGGTTGACGTAGCTGATCGACGCGTCGGTCTGCTTGACCCCCACGTCCAGTATCAGCCTCCTGACCGCCTCGGGGTCGATGCCACGGCGCCTGAGCGCTCGAAGCGTCGCTAGCCGCGGGTCGTCGAGCCTCACGCCACGCTCCTCGGCCAGCCTCCTCAGCGCCGACTTGCTCATTATCATGCCCTCCAGCTTTAACCTGCCGAACGTGATTACGACCGGGTACCTCCAGCCCAGGTGGCTGTAGAGGAACTGCTGCTTCACCGTGTTCTGGGCGTGCTCGCGCGCCCTTAGGATGTGCGTCACGCCCATCAGGTGATCGTCGACGGCCGCCGCGAAGTTGTAGGTCGGCCACACGATGTACCTATCGCCGACGATAGGGTGGGGGGTCTTTGACGTGTCTATTATCCTGCACGCCACCCAGTCCCTCACCGAGGGGTCGGGGTGGGCCGGGTCGGTCTTGACCCTCAGCACCGCCTCGCCCTCGCCGAAGTGCCCCTCCAGCATGCGGTCCCAGAGCTCCAGGTTCTCCTCGGGGCTGCGCAGCCTCGGGGGGTACCGCGCCAGGTTGCCCGAGTCCCGGTACTCGCGGAACTTCTCGGGGGGCTCGGTGTCGACGTAGGCGCCGCCGCGCTCTATGAGCTTGCGGGCCACGTCGTAGAAGACCTCCATTCTCAGGCTCTGCACGTACTCCTCGTCCCACCTGATGCCGAGCCAGCGCAGGTCCTCCCTTATTAGCTCGTACGCCTCGGGCATGGGCTGCTTCGTCCTGGGGTCGGTGTCCTCGAACCTCAGGATCATCCTGCCCTCGTACATGCGTGCGTACTCGTAGCTGAGCACGGCTGCCCGGGCGTTGCCTATGTGTAGCACGAAGTCGGGGTTTGGCGCGAACCTCGTCACCACCTTGCCCCTCTCGGCGGCCGGTAGCGGGGGCAGCCGCTTCTCCTCCTCGGCCCTCCTGCGCCTCCTCTCGAGGAGCCAAGCGTATTCCTCCTCGAGCAGCCTCCTCTGCTCGTCGGGGCTGAGGGCGTTGACCTCCTTGACGACCTCAGCCACGAGCCTGGCTATCTCGCGCGCGTAGGGCCTCAGCTCCGGCCTCTCGGCCATGAGCTTGCCCATGACGGGGCCCACTGCCGCGCGGCCGCCGTGCTCTACGGCGTTGAGGAGCGCGAAGCCCCTGGCTAGCCACCTCACCTCATTAACGTCGTACCCTTGCCTCGCGGACACCCTCCCCACCCGGGGCCACGAAGATCACGTTGCGGTCTGGGCGAGACTCGGGCGACGAGTATATGTACACCACGAGGCCCTCAAGGTGGCTGCGTACCTTCCTGAGCTCGTACTTCCTGGTGACTATGTAGGCGAGCACGTCGCCCTCGCGGACCCTCGCGCCCTCGCACACGTCTATGATGGTCCTCATGCCCTCGACCGGTATGGGCTCGAGGGTCGCCCCCTCCTCGACCACAAGCGCCTTGACGTAGTCGGGTGGGAGCACGACGACGAACGGCCTTACCACCCTCTTAGCCACGAGGTCGACAAGCTCCTCGAGGAGCGTGCCGTAGATCGCGCGGCCATAGCAGCGCGAGCCCTCACAGCTCCGCGACACCCTGAGGTCCCCGTCCTCGGGCACCAGGTACTCGTCGGACTCGAGGCCCCCCACGTAGAGCCTGGGCACCAGGTAGGGGCTGTAGCCGCAGCCCGCCGACAAGGCTACCTCTGCCTCTCCACGACGAAGTCAAGCAGCTCCAGGAGAGCCCGCCTGGCGTCGTTATCGGGCATGCTCTCCAGCGCCCTCCTGGCCCTCTCGGCGTAGTCGCGCGCCACCCGCTCAGCGAACTCCACGGCCCCCGTCGACTTTATGAGCTCTGCCGCCCTTTCCAGCTCGCTTCTCGCCGCGTCGCGCCTGCCGAGGATTGAGAGCAGCTGCTCCTTCTCCTCGTCGCCCAGCCTCTCGAGGGCGTAGATGACGAGTATGGTCTTCTTCCCCTCCCTCAGGTCGCTGTAGACGGGCTTGCCTAGGACCTTCTCGTCTCCCACGAGGCCCAGGATGTCGTCCCTCACCTGGAACGCTATGCCTAGGTTGCGGCCGTACTCGGCTAGCCTCGAGAGCACGGAGTCATCGTCGGTCGCAACGAGCCCGCCGAGCACCGCCGAGGCCTCGAACAGCGCGCCCGTCTTCTTGTACACCATCTCTATGTACTCGTCCATGCTGACGTCGTCGCGGTCCTGGAACAGCGTGTCAAGCGCTTGACCCTCGGCGACCACCGACGTCGCCCTCGCCAGGACGTTCACCGCCCTCACCACCCGGTCGGCCGGCACGCCCATGTCCACCGCGTCCGTGAGCACCTCGAAGGCCTTGGCGAAGAGCAGGTCGCCGGCTGTTATCGCCATGGCCTCGCCCCACAGCTTGTGGACCGTGGGCACGCCCCGCCGGAGCTCGTCCCGGTCGATTATGTCGTCGTGTATCAGCGTGAAGTTGTGCACGAGCTCCACGGACGCTGCGAATGGTAGGGCCTTCTCGGGCGGCTCGCCTAGCATCTCCGCCACGGTCACGACTACGAACGGCCTAAGCCTCTTGCCCCCAGCTCTTATGAGATGGAGGGACGCGTCATAGAGCTGCTCGGGCGCGCCCTTGACGCGCGCGAAGAGGTAGCCGTCCACCATACTGGCGACCTTCTCGAGCCTCTTGGCCAGCTCCATCGCCTACGCCTCCTGGCCTAGCACCGGTGGGGTACTGCCGAGCGAGCGCTCATATAGAGTTTGACGTCGATGCCGCGCTGACCCATGGCGTCGGCCAGGGCGCCGGAGAGCATCAGCGGCCTCCTCCTAAGCTCGTCTAGCGTCCGAGCGCCGACCATCACCATGCCGAACGTGATGCCCTTCACGAGCCTCTCCAGATAGGCCCTCACGGCCCCGAGGCCGCCCGCGGCGTAGGCTCTCACGACGGGGAGGGCGACAGCGACAACATCGGCCCCCAGGGCGAGGGCCTTGAGGGCGTCGAGCGAGCTCCTGATACCGCCGCTCGCTATGATGCAGGCCGAGGGCGCGGCCCACCGAGACTCGACTATCGAGAGGGCAGTGGGGTGGCCCCACGCGGCGTAGTCCTCGGCTATCGCTGCGGCAAGCTCGTAGCCCGCGGCGCGGGCCCGGAGCCCCTCAACGATGACCCAGCTGGTCCCGCCCGCGCCGGCCACGTCGAAGTAGTCGACACCGCGCGCGTGGAGCTCCATCACGACCTCCTTCGATAGCCCGTGTCCCGTCTCCTTGACTATGAGGGGGACGTCAATCTCGTCGGCAAGCCTGGCGATCGCGTCGACGACGCCTCTGAACGACCTATCGCCCTCCGGCTGCACTACCTCCTGCCCCACGTTCAAGTGCACGGCCACGGCGTCCGCATCGATCATCTCCACCGCCCTGACGAGCTCCCTCACACCGTAGCCCCCGGCAAGCTGCGCCATGCCTACGTTCGCGACTATGGGTGCGGTCGGTGCGCACCTGCGGGCCGCCCTGAAGCTCTCCACAACCCGCGGCTCCGGCCTCTCTATTGCCGCCCTCTGGCTTCCCACCCCCATCGCCAGCCCGAGCTCCTCGACCGCCCTCGCTATCGCGCAGTTCACGTCGGCTGTGGCGGGGTGGCCCCCCGTCATGCCAGCGACCATCACGGGGGCCGTTAGCTCCCGCCCCAGGAACCTCGTAGAGGTCGAGACCTCCGCCGGGTCCAGCTCCGGCGCAGCTACGTGCACGAGGCCGACCATCTCGAGCCATGTGGTGCCGGGGTGCTCGACGTCGCTGTCTATTGCTAGCCTAAGGTGGTCGAGCTTCCTGGGCCCGAGCCCCATCTCCAAACACCTAGAGGGGCCTGGCCATTAGGTACGCGTCCTCGCCGTCGAGGTAGTACATGGGTATGACCCTGACCTTCCTGAATCCTAGCTTCTCGTATAGCCTTATCGCGGGCGTGTTCGACACGCGGACCTCCAGGTAGACCTCCTTGCAGCCGTAGACGTCGCGTAGGACCCTCATCGCCTCCTCCATGAGCCTCGTGCCTATCCCGCGCCGCCGGAACTCCGGGAGCACCGCTATGGACACGATGTGGCCCTTCCTTACCATCGGCTCGGGCACCACGTAGCCCGGGCCGTACTCGACTCTCGTCATCACGTAGCCCACTATCCTGCCCTCGACCTCGGCTACGAGGAACGCCTCGCCCCAGTTGCGCAGGTGGTCCTCCCAGAACCATCGCGGGTAGTGCTCGGGCAGCGTCAGCTCGTTAATCCTTATCACCTCGTCGAGGTCCTCGCGCCTCGCTCTCCTCACCACCACGTCCATGACCGCGCCCTCAGGCTTTGCCGACCCTCTGGGGGCCGCGACGGGTCTTAGAGCGCCGCGGGCGGAGCCCGGAGGGGGGAGGGTTGGCCCGGGCTCAGCTCTTCGAGGCCGTGCTGCTCGGCGTGGCTGCCGGCGACGCGCTCGGGAGGCCCTACGAGGTCGAGGGCGCCGGGCCCGCGAGCGAGTGGATCGCGCCGGGCGCCCTGCAGCTGCGCGGCATAGAGGTCAGCGGCCGCTACGCGTACAGCGACGACAC
>WAQM01000104.1 GCA_015520245.1 Pyrodictiaceae archaeon | reverse complement strand
GGCTCGGCGTCCCGGCCGAGCTGAGGCCCACGCCGTACAGGGCGTCGGCCGGGCCCCTCTGCTACGCGCGCGGGGGCTCCGCCTCGGTTTACGTCGAGGGGCGCAGGGTGTCGGGCAGCGCCCAGCTCCGGGCCGGCGGCAAGCTGCTCCAGCATGGGACCGTGCTGCTCGAGGTGGGCGACTACGAGAGCTGGTCGCGGGTGCTGCGCGTGCCGGTCGAGGCGCTCCGCAAGGTCGTGGCGGGGCTGAGGGACCTGGGCTACAGCGTGGGCGAGCACGAGCTCGCCGCGTCGCTCAGGGAGGCGTTCGAGGAGCTGCTTGGCGTGAAGCTGGAGGAGGGGGGCCTAACCCCCGAGGAGGAGGAGCTGGCGCGCGACCTGGAGGAGCGCAGGTACGGCCTGCCAGCCGGCCGGGGTGATGAAGGCCTTTAGGGCGGACCGCGTGACGAGAGTACCCTCGGCTGACCGCTAGCACGCGCCGGGCTCGAGGAGCAGCAGCGGCTGGCCCGGCCTCACCCTATCCCCAGGCCTTGCCAGCACCTTGACGATCCTGCCCCTGCTGGGGCACGTTACCTCTATGACCGCCTTCTCGACCTCGACCTCGGCGACCACCTGGCCCCGCTCCACGCAGTCGCCCTCCCCGACGTGAACCGCGACCAGCCTGCCCTCCCAGGGCCTCGTGGGCCACAGGTCCTCGGGCACCCTGACCTCCACCGCCACGCGCCCACCCGGGCCGGGGGCCGGTGCCATCCCCTTAAGCTGCAGCGCCGGCGGCCCTCGGGGCCGGGCGCGGTGGAGCGGGCCTGGTCCACGTTCAGGGGCGTCGTGTGGAGGGTCCCACCGGCCGCCAAGCCCCCCTGGCTACGGGTGAGGCCCACCGGCCGTCGGATGGCCCTGGTGGCCTCGCTGGCCCGGGGCGGCGTGGTGACGGTGTGCTCCGAGTCGCTCTGCCCCAACCTGCCGCGGTGCTGGGGGCGCGGTGAGGCGACGTTCATGGTGCTGGGCAGGTTCTGCACGCGGCGCTGCCGCTTCTGCGCCGTCGAGCACAGCCCGAGGCCGCCGCCGCCCGACCCCGGCGAGCCCGAGAGGGTGGCGCGGGCCGTCGAGCTGCTCCGGCTGCGGTACGTGGTGCTGACGAGCGTCGACCGGGACGACCTACCCGATGGGGGCGCCAGCCACTTCGCCGAGGTCGTCCGGGCCGTCAAGAGGCGCGTGCCTGGCGTCACGGTGGAGGCCCTGGTCCCCGACTTCGGGGGCAGGTGCGACCTGGTCCGCGCCGTGATCGACGCTGGGGCCGAGGTGCTCTCGCACAACCTGGAGACGGTCGAGAGGCTGACCCCCCTCGTGAGGGACGAGAGGGCCAGCTACTCGAGGTCGCTGTCCGTGCTGAGGTGCGCCGCCGCCAGCGGCGTCGTGGTGAAGACCGGCGTGATGCTGGGGCTGGGCGAGGACGTTGACGACCTGCTCAAGCTCTTCAGGGACGTCGCCGCCGCGGGCGTCCACGTCCTGACCATGGGGCAGTACCTGAGGCCGACGCCAGCCCAGGCGCCCGTCGCCTTCTACGTGACCCCCGAGGGGTTCAGGGTCCTCGCCGAGGAGGCGAGGGCCGCAGGGGTCCCCGTCGTCGTGGCCGGCCCCCTGGTCCGGAGCAGCTTCGCCGCCAGCGCGGCCTACCGGGCTGCCGTCGACTACCTGGAGGGGCGCAGCGCGGGCGCCACGATCGTCGTCGGCTAGCGGAGGCACGAGGGCTCCTCGCGCTTGGCGCAGAGCACCATCGCCTCGTGGCTCTTCGTCACGTGCCACCCCACCTCGCGCAGGAGGTAGTTCAGCTGGGGCAGGATCTCCATCACCTGCTCCCTCGACGCCGGGTCCAGCTCCTTGCAGTACTTCCACTTGCAGAGCCTCACCTTGTTGCCCCTGAGCTCGAGGACCACGTGGTCCCTCTGGAACACCACGGCGCCCTCCCTGACCGCGATCGCCGTCGCCGGCTTGGTTCTGATGAGCATGGGGACGCCCTCAACCTCCAGCAGCCTCCAGGTGGCGCAGAGCTGCACCACGGGGGGCGAGCCGCCCTTGGCCTCTGCCACGCACTTCGCCTTCGACAGCATGTCGGCCACGAGCTCGAGGAGCTCGGACACATTGTACATCGCGGTGTTAGCCCTCTGCTCGGTGAGCGTGCCGGCCTCACCCATGGCCTCCCTGATCCTCCTGACGGCCGCGCCGAGCGTCGCCACCACGCCGTCCACGGACTCAAACGCCATCCGGGCTCCCCGCCGGCCCGGCGCGCCCGCCCAACTATAAGCGCCGCTGCCAGCCGCTCCGGGGGCCGCCCCGTGGGCCCGCTAGGCCCCGCCGAGGGCTGGCTGGTCAAATGGGGCGGCGTCGTTGGTATCGTCAAGGGCTGCGAGCACCCGCTGCCGGGCCTCACATTCGCGCCGAGGCTCGTGAGGGGCCGGCGCGTCAAGCCGTCGGGGCCCCGCGACCTCTGCGACACGGGCGTACCGTGCCGGGTCCACCCCTGCCTGGGCGTCCCCGCGCCTATCGCGCCCCCGGAGGCTAAGCTCGAGAGCCCCTTCGAGGCCGCCGCGAGGCTGAGGGGCTGCAGCAGCCCCGGCTGCAGGGCCGCGCTCGCCCTGCTGGAGCACATGGCGTCCGCCGGCGTCGAGGCGGCCGGCGTTACGGGCAGCCTGGCCTACGCGCCCGAGGTGGCGCGGGACGCCGACATCGTCGTCTACGGGCCCGCCGACGCCGAGAGGGCCTACAGGCTGCTAGCCGACCTGCGCGCTGACGGGGTCACGCAGCCGCTCGAGGCCCCCGACGAGCCGTGGGGCGGCGGCCTCGAGGCGACGCTGGGACGGCGCCTGCTCGTGGGGCGCCTGGGCGGCGTCGCCTACACGGTCCGCCTCGTGGCCTGCACGAGGCCCACGCGCTGCCTTCGGGTGCGCAGGCTGGGCTTCGTGCGCGCCTGCGGGACGCTGAGGCACGCCGGCCCCAGCTGGCTCACCCCGACGGTCTACGAGCTCGACGCGCCCGGCCGCAGGCTGCTCGTCTACACGCTGAGGCTTAGGTACGCCGAGCTGCCCGACGGCGCCCGCGTCTGCGTCGAGGGCGTGCTCGAGGAGGTGTGCGGCCTAGAGCGCCTCGTCCCCGACTGGGGCGGCGTCAGCCTCGTAGTAGATGAGGCGCGTTAACCTGTCCAGCCCCGGGTGGCTGGCGTAGCGCGGCTCGTCGGGCACGTCCCTCGCCGACGCCATGCAGGCCAGCGTCCACAGCGAGCTCCACAGCGCGTTATCGAGCCTCGTGGGCCCGCGAGCCTCGACCCGCAGCACGTCGACGCCGACCTCGCGCAGCGTCGAGACGACCTCATCAACGCGCTCACGTGCCCCCAGGCACTCGAACACGACGAGCTTGTCGCCCGGCGCGCCGAGGACGGGGGCGTGGACGAACTGCTCGAGGCCCCACCACTGGGCCGGCAGCCCGTAGACCTCGTACACCTTGAGCGCCGCGTAGAGCGCGGCCGACTCCGTCTCGCAGCAGCCCGCGAACACGTAGCCATACAGCCTGTCGGGGCAGCCGCGCGGCCAGGGCGGCCTGACGGGAGCCGGTGCGCCCAGGAGCGCGGCCAGCGCGACAAGGGTCAGCAGGTGGCGACCCGCGCCGACACCGCGCGCGAGACCTGCGTGCAGCACCGTGACGACACGGTCTGCATGAGCCGCGAGGGGGGACGCCGGGTCCCCCGTGACGGCGACAACCGCGCCGCCGGCCCTTCTGAACCTCCTGGCGGCCTCCACGACCGTGCGCGTGCGGCCTCCCAGGCTCACCGCGATGAGGGCGCAGCCGCGGCGGGCCAGCTCGCTGACCACGTCACCGTAAGCCACCGCCATGGGGTCGGCCGCCCGGGCCCCGGGGTGCAGGGCTGGCGCGAGCAGGGCCGCCGCGAAGCTGTCGCCCGCCCCGGTGACGATGGCGCAGGCTGCATCGAGGGGCTCGACGGCCGCGTACTGGTCCTCCAGCAGCTCGAGGGCCCTCTCGACGTCGGCCCTCAGGGCCTCGCGGAGCTTCAAAGGCTGGCACCCCCGTGCCCGGGAGCCCGTAAAGCCTCGGGCCCGTGCCGCCCTGCGACGCGGGGGCGGCGGTTGGGGGCCCAGCCGCTGCATCTGAGCGGCGAGGACGTTGATAGGCTCGTCGACCCCCGGGGCCTCGTGGACACGGTCGAGCGGGTGCTGAGGGCCGGAGTCCACGCCCCTAGGAGGCTGTCGGTGGAGCACCGGGGCTCCTGGGTCGCCGTGATGCTCGCGGCCGGCCAGGGGTACTTCGCGGTCAAGGTGGTCGGCGTCTACCCGGGCAACCCGGCCCGCGGCCTCCCGCTCGTGAGGGGCAGGCTGATGCTGTTTGACGCCAACACCGGCTCCCTGCTGCTTGAAGCGCCGGCCGAGCAGCCCACGGGCTGGAGGACGGCAGCCGCCTCGGCCCTCGCCCTGCGGCTGATGGGGTTCCGGGGCGGCGGCACGCTGGGCGTGATAGGCGCCGGCGTGCAGGCGAGTTACCACGTGCGCCTCCTTACCCAGGTCTTCGCCTTCGATAGGCTGCTGGTGTACTCCCGCACCAGGGCGAGGGCCGAGAGGCTCGCGGCCCTCTACGGCGGTAGGTACGCCGACCTGGAGCAGCTCCTCCGCTCCTCCACGGTCGTGGTCGCCGCCACCACCTCGAGGACGCCGGTCGTGAAGGGCGCGCTGCTCAGGAGCGGGGCCTACGTGGTCAGCGTCGGGGCGCCCCGGCCCGTGCGCGAGCTGGACGACGACGTGATAAGGAGGGCGCGCTGCGTCGTCGTCGACACCAGGGAGGGCGTGCTCTCCGAGAGCGACGACGTGCCGGGCTGGGCCAGGGTGGTCGAGCTGGCCGAGCTGCTGAGGGGCGCGCGCTGCGAGGGCGAGGGCGACGTGGCCGTGTACAAGTCCGTGGGCACCGCATCCCTGGACCTGGCCGTGGCCATGCACCTCTACGAGCGCGCCCGCTCTACTGGGATGACAGCCAGATCTTCATAGCCTCCTCGGACACCTCGTCCTCGCTGCGGCCGGTCTCGATGAGCTGCCAGTCCGCGTAGCCCGGCTTCCTCTCTGCCTTCGTCAGCCTCCGCAGCATCAGCTCGACGGCTCTCCTCGAGGGGTGCGTCACGATGTTGACGTAGGCCCTGACTATGCCCGCCACCGCCGCCTCGTGAAGCACTATTATCTGGTCCTCGAGCTCGATTATCAGGCGCAGATGCTGGTGGCCCGGCGGGATGAACGCTATGACCCTCCTCACGGACTCGTTGGGGTAGGATCTGACGGGCTTGCCCGTCGAGGGCAGAGCCAAGCCGCGGCCCCAGCGTGGGCGGCTGCATGCAACGTATAAGTAGGCTTAGCTGCGGGCCCACCCCGGGGCCGGAGGGCCGTGTCGCTGCCCTTCGGGATCCAGCCCACGGAGGCTCTGATCATACTCCTCGTCATCATACTGCTGATATGGGGGCCCACGAAGCTCCCCCAGCTGGCGAGGGCCATAGGCAAGGCGTTCTATGAGTTCAGGCGGGCCTCGCAGGGGCTCATAGAGGATGAGGACGTGAGGAAGGTGAGGGAGGGCAAGGTGGACGATGAGACGCTGAGGAAGATAGCCGAGAGGCTCGGCATCGACGCCGAGGGCAAGCCGCGCGAGAAGCTCATCGAGGAGATAGTGCGGGAGGCAGAGAAGCGGGGGCTGCTCGAGAGCAAGGCCTAGAGGGGCAGGGGCGGCTCGCGGCGCGGCCTCGCCAGGCCGAGCTGGTACCTTACCTTGCAGTCCGGGCACATGAAGGCGGCGAGGAGCGCGTCGCGGCCGACCCCCGCCTCCCTGAGCTTGTTCACGACGCTCGCGACCATCCTCCTCGGCGCGAGCGGGCGCCCGCACACTATGCACTCAAGGAGCTCGTCCCTTAGCAGGGGTGTGGGGCGGCCGGCCAGCGAGGGGTCGACGCACCTCACGAGCTTCAGGGCGCCGTGGGGGCACACCTCAGCGCAAATCCCGCAGGCCACGCACCTCTCGTGAGCCAGGATGAGCGCCGCACCCCCGCCCTCCTCCCGGAGGTCGAGGGCCCCAGTTGGGCAGTTCTCGGCGCAGGCGCCGCAGAGGGTGCACCTGCCGGCGTCCACCTCGGGCGCCCCAGCCAGGGGCAGGCGCGTGGCAACGCGACCCCTTAGCCCCGCGGCCAGCACTCTGATCACCTCGGGGTGCGCGAGCGCCCTACGCGCGGGGGCCGGGGCGCGGGGCCTCCTCGCTGTCAGCCTCCGGGCCAGCTCCTCCGCCGAGGCCGCCACGACCAGCTCGCCGCCGGTGAGCCTCGCGTAGTCCTCGGCCACCACCCAGCGCTCCGGCGGCGCCTCCTCGCAGAGGATCGCCGGCTCGAGGCCCGACGCGAAGGCCGTCACCAGGGCCCTCAGCGTCGCCTCGCCCGGGTAGGCGATAGCGTACACGAGCAGCGGCGCCTCGCCCTCCCACCTGGCCAGCAGCTCGCCTGCCTGCCGTGCTGAGCCCACGCACGCTAGGACCAGGTAGCCGGGCCCCACGAGGTCCTCGGCCACCCTCTCCACGAAGCCCCTCAGCTGCCGCTCCGAGGTGCCCGTGGACTCCAGGGCCGCAACGGGGCAGGCGCTGAGGCAGGCGCCGCAGAGGCCGCACGAGGCATCGTCCACTGCCGGCGGCTTGCCGCGGAGCGCCCGGTCGGGGCACACCTCGGTGCACGCCCTGCACGAGCGCAACAGGGCGCAGGACCTGGGGTCGGTTAGCACCGGGGCCGGCGTGAACCTGATCGCGGCCAGCGGGCCTCTCAGGATCAGGCTCCTCCTGCTCGCCCTCTTCGACGCGTCCAGCCTCGCTGGGGCCTTGTCGGCCCGGCTCCCCAGGAGGCTGTAGAGCTTGGCGGCGGCGAGGCCGCTGAGCGGCAGCGAAGCGCGCCGGGGCTCGAGGTCGGGGTCCAGCGGCTGCGCGAGGTAGGGGTTGAACCCCTCCTCCGCCGCCCGCTCCGCCAGCCTCTCGAGCAGGAGCCAGGCGCCTCGGACCGCTAGGAGCACGGGACGCTGCTCCGAGGCGTACCTCGAGGCCGCCTCGACAGCCTCCTCCCCGTCGCGCACGACCACGGCCTCGGCCGCGACACCCACGTCGCGGTCCGCGACCACGACGGGCCCGCTGGCCACCCGCGCCACCTCCCGCGGCCGGCCGCCAACCTCATCGTTATAACCTTAGGGGGCCCCGAGCTAGCCGGTGAGCTTCCGTGCCCGTCCGCGGCGAGCTCCGCGGCAACGTGTTCTGGGTCGTCCTTGATAGGCCCGAGAAGCTGAACGCCCTCGACGAGGCCATGTGGAGGGAGCTCGAGAGCCGGCTGCGCGAGGGCTGCGGCAGCGGGGCGCCCCTCGTCGCGCTTCGGGGTGAGGGCAGGGCGTTCTGCACCGGCGACGACATATCGGCCATGGCCGGGCTGAGGAGCGCTGACGAGGCGCTCGAGTTCTTCGACGCAGTCGAGGCCGCCGTCGATGCCCTGGACTCCTGCTCAAAGCCCGTGGCCGCCCTGGTCCACGGCTACGCCTACGGCGGCTGCGCCGAGCTCCTCCTGCTCATGGACATAGTCGTGGCCGTTAGGGGGGCCAGGATAGCGTTCCCCGAGGTCAGGCTCGGCCTCATCCCACCGCTCCTGACCGCGCTCGGGCCGCTGCTGCTGGGCCGCAGGGCCTTCGCCCTCGCGCTGACCGGAGCCGAGCTGGGCGCGGAGGAGGCGCGGGCGGCCGGCCTGGTGGACTACGTAGTGGCCTCGCCCGAGGAGGGCGTGAAGCTCATCGAGGGCCTCGCCGGGGTCCTGGCGCGCATGGAGCCCCGGGCCGTGGCCCTGGCGCGGCGCGCCATGAGGAGGGCCGTGCG
>WAQM01000103.1 GCA_015520245.1 Pyrodictiaceae archaeon | reverse complement strand
ATGCTGTACTCGGCCATCTCTAGGCTAAGGCCGGGGGACCCGGCCGTGGCCGGGGCGCTCCAGACGTTCAGGAACGTCGCCAGGACGCCCTTGACGTGGGCCGGAGGGGTCCTGATGGAGTACGATAAGCTCGCCCATGCGGTGATCGCGGCCGCGGCACTGGCGTCGGCGATGGCGATTTACAAGTCCCTCCCCGGGAGCGTGCGGCGCGGCGCGCTGAGCGCGGCAGCAATGGGTGGGCGAGAGCTGGGGCAGGCTCCACAGGCTAATGGTGGCGGGCGCGCCGTGCCGGGGGCCCTCGGTGCCGCCGCGGCCTAGATGAGGTCGAGGCCGAAGTCCCTTAGCAGCCTCCGCAGCCTTCTTAGCTCGTTCAGCAACGCGTACCCCCTCTCCGTGAGCCTGTAGACCACGCGATCCCCGTCGTTCACGCGCTCTACGAGCCCCCTCGACGCGAGGTCCTCAAGGATCTTTGAAAGCCTGTCGTAAGCCAGGTTCGCACGCATAGCCACCCTGGACGCCGGCTCGTCGCCGTGCCTAGCCAGGGCCTCCAGCACATCCATGATTATTTCTATTCTCGACCTCTTCTTCCTCATCGTCGATTACCCCCTCTCAGGCTCGCCGCAGCGTACGTGGTCGCCAACGACGCGGCCGCCAACGCCCTGGCGAGCTCAGCGGCCGCAACAATGGTTACACCCGGATCGCTCGGTAGGAGTAGCGCCCCAGCCCCGCGTAGCGCGTAGGTGAGCGAGACGGCCAGCACGAGGTATCGCGCGTACCCGCTGAACCTGGCGACGGCCGCAGCGGCGCCGGCGATCGCCGCCGCCAGGTCGAACGACAGGGGCACCACCACCGGCGGCACGGCGTAGACCCTACCCCCGCCGCGCGGCAGGAGCAGCGCGAAGCCCGCTAGGGCGAACGAGGAGGTCGCCGTGTACGCGGCCAACGCCAGCCTGGGCTCAACGTCTTGTACCGCGACGAGAGCCCATGCATGGCTTAGGCCGAGGAAGGCGAACCCGATCGGGTACTCCCAGCGCCCCCCGCGCCCGAGCAGCGCGGTTAAGCGGGCGAGCAGCACGGATATGTAGGTGAACGAAGCTAAACCCAGGATGCTCGCAGCGACTAGCACCCAGTAGTAGGCCGAGAGGTACTCCGCGGGCAAGTCCGTCAGCCGCCCCTGCGGGCCCGCTTTTGAGCCTTGCTCACCGGCCGTGAGTCCTCCCTAAGAGAGGCCGCGCCCGGTCCCTACCCGGTCGGTGGCCGAGGCATGGTGGGCCAGGGGGCCGCGCTCCCCATAGCGTTGCTGGCAGCGCTGGCGCTGGGCGCGCCCATGGGGGTCTACGGGCTGATGCACATGGGCGCGGACGGCGTGGCGGGGTACAGCGTGAGCGGGGCCGGAGACTGCTGCATGGCGGCCCCTACGACGGGCCATGGAATGGCTGCTGGCCGCTACGGCGCCGAGGGCGGCTGCCCGCACCACGGATACGCAGGGGGCCGCGGCATGCCGGGCGGGCCCCAGCTCGTGGTGCTCACCGGCACGATCGTGGAGAAGGATGCGGACCGCAGGCTGATAGTCGTCAGCACGGATGACGGGATAATGACCATTAAGCTGCTCAAAGTCTACGTCGACGAGGGGACGGGTTACCTCGTATCCGGTGACTGGTTGGCCGAGCACATGGAGGAGGGCGACACCGTAACCGTAGGGGTCCACGGCGGGATAGCCTACAGCCTCGAGTGGAACGGCCGGAGCTACGCAGCGCCGTGAACCGGGCCCGAGGTGGTAGCATCCACAGGCTCCGGCCTCCCCCGCTTTCACTTTTAGCCCCCAGCGGCCTGATGCACCACTTCCGTAAGCCGAGCTCGTGGAGGCGCAACCCACTTGCCCTCCGCGGAGGTCGATACACGCCGCGAGGCCCACGCGGGGGGCAGCCGTGGCCGAGGACCTTGGCAGGCTGTCGGTCATAGCGGCGGCCACGGTGATGGCGGTGCTGGGACCGGCGCTAGCGTACTCGGTGTACCCGGGGGAGCCGCCCGTCCATCCCATCGACGAGCCCGCACCACCCTTTGTCGAGGCCCTGGGCCACTGCAGCGCGTACAGGGGGGTGGTGACGGTCACGGGAGTAGTCGTGGACGCCTCCTCCCATACGATGCTGATCCGCGTGGACGATGAGTACCTGACGGTCATGCTGCACGGCTGCTGGTTAGGCCAAGGAATAGAGTTGACTCCACGGGGCCTGGCAGAACAGCTCTTAGGCAGGGAAGTTACAATCACCGGCCATCTATATCTAACAGGTCACGGGCCAGCTGTGAGGCCCACGTCAATAAAGGTCGGCCACATCACCTACGTGCCGACGCCATGCAAACCGTGGACGGGTGAGGGGCGCCACCATCAATGCCCTATGTGCCCCTCCTAGCGGCCCGGCGCGTGGAGGAGGGAGCAGGGAAATCGAAAGTTGGATTTACGGCACGGGTGAGAAATAGGGGGCGCGAATGTTGTAAGCGTGATAGATGTGACGCCTAATTCAATCCAAGGCGGAGCGCTGGCCCGGCCCTACCC
>WAQM01000102.1 GCA_015520245.1 Pyrodictiaceae archaeon | reverse complement strand
GGTGGTGGTCCAGCCGCTGCCCCCGGAGAGGGTCGACGAGCCGTCGATCCTGCTCGGCTATCCGGTCGAGCTCGTAGAGGCGGTCGGGGCGGCCTCCAGGGCGGTCGCCATCGCGCGCGGCAGGATGCCCAGCGGGCTCACGAAGCTGCCCACGGTCGCCCACGAGGCGTCGAGCGTGTCGGGCCTCACGGTGAGCGTGCTCGCCGAGATCATGGTCGTCACGGAGCTAGCGCCCCTGGCCCTCGCCGCGGCCTACTGGAGGGGCCTCGACCGGGGGAAGAGGGCGGAGTTCGAGGGCATCGAGGCGTCATTCGTCGAGCTGCTCACGAAGGAGGGGGTCGTCGAGGGCGAGCTCACGCTACGCCTCTTCCGCTGGTTCTCCGCGCCGGTCGAGCTGTCGCTCGAGATAACCGTGGACCCCTACGTGCCCGGGCTGACGGGCTCCCGGGAGGCGGTGAGGAGGCTGCTGGAGGGCGACCCCAGGCTGCGCAGGCTTCTCGGCGTTAGCGTGAGGGAGGCCGAGGAGGAGCCCATCACGGCGCTCGCAGCGTCGCTGTACGAGGAGCTGAAGAGGGCCAGCCTGGCCCCCAGGAGGCCCTCCGAGGTGATCGGCTACGCATACTACGCCCCCAAGCTCCCGGTCAGCGACCTGAGGGAGCTGGCGTACCTCCTAGCGGCGCTGGGCGAGGACGAGGCGGCATTCGTCGTGGCGACGGCCGTCTCGCCGGGGCAGGTGCTGGGCTACGCCCACTACCGCTACTACTCGCGCGGCTTCGCGTCGATAGTTGAGGCCCTCGAGGAGCTGGCGAGGGGCGGCAGGCGGCAGCCATCGAGGCTGGGCAGGCTCCGCGTCGCCGACCTGGGCGAGGTCGACCACCTGCTGCCGGTGGAGAGGCAGGCTAGGCTCCTGGGCGTGGTGCCGGCGGACGCGGCGGCCGCCGCGAGGAAGGGCGGCGGCCTCGTCGCGTCGATGGAGTCGCTGCTCTCGGTGCTGGGCGGCCGCGGGCTCCTCGACGCCATTAAGGCCGGCTGCGTCTCCTACCGCGTGGGGACCCTGCTGGGTGCGATCGATGAGGCCCGGTGCAAGTCGATGTAACGGCGTCGCGGTCGAGGTCGAGCTCAGGGTGGAGCTGGGGGACGAGGAGAAGGCGAGGTCGCTGCTCGAGGCCGTGAGGCCGGACGACGAGACCGCGCCCCCCGGCCTCCTCATCGAGGAGGCGGTGGATGCCGGGGACCTCGTGGTGAGGGTCTCGGCGTGCGCCGACCCCAGGAGGATCGGTAGCGTGCGGAACACGGTGGACGAGGTGCTGGAGTTCACCTACGCGGCGCTGAGGGCTATCGAGAGGGCAGGCGCAGCAGGGATTAACCCCCAGCGCCGGCCAGCCGGTGCCCACGGCGGCCAGGGTGGCGGGCGTTGAGCAGGCCGGCCAGGGCCAAGGACAAGTGGAGGCTCAAGAAGTGGTACGAGGTGATAGCGCCTCCGGTCTTCGGCAACGTGGTGCTGGGCACCACGCCGGCCGACGACCCCAGGAAGCTCATAGGCAGGGTGATGGAGGTCACGCTGTACGACATCACCGGCGACTTCTCGATGGTGCACGTGCACCTCTACTTCCAGATAATCGAGGTCGACGAGGAGAACCTCAAGGCGTACACCAGGTTCAAGGGGCATGAGCTCGCCAGGGACTACATGAAGAGCCTCATAAGGAGGAAGAGCAGCAAGGTGCAGGGCATATTCAATGTCACGACGAAGGACGGGTACGGGCTCAGGATCACGGGCGTCGTGTTAACCACCTACCGCTGCAAGACCAGCCAGAAGAAGGCGATAAGGAAGATCATGGGCGAGATCATAACCAGGAGGGCCTCCGAGATGACCTTCGACGAGCTGATAAAGGCGATGCTGTTCGGCCAGCTGGCCAACGAGATATTCGAGCAGGCGAAGAAGATCTACCCGCTCAGGAAGGTCGAGATATACAAGTCCAAGCTGCTCACGGTGCCCGGCCCCGACGGCAAGCCGCAGCCCGCCGTCGTCGTCTCGCCCCTGATGTACGAGATCAGGTGAGGCGGCCCAGCAACCGCGCGCACAGCCTGCAAAGCCCGTGGTGGGCGGCGCAGGAGGGGCACACGGCCCTGCCGCAGCGCCTACAGCGGTAGAGGGCCAGCCTGCGCCCGCACAGGGAGCAGAGCGCTCTCACCGGGCCCTCACCACCTCGGCGGCCGGGTAGCCCCGCTCCCGGCGGGTCCTAACCCACTCCTCGAGGGCCACCCCCCTCATCCTGAGCCACCAGTCCCTCCTCATCCTGCCGATACCCTCGAGGTCCAGCTCGTACACCTCCACCGCCTCGTCGGTGCCCATGACCAGCCTGACCCACTGGTCGACGGACTCAGCCCCCGAGGCCCACCAGCGCTCAGCCTCCTCAGGGCTCGCGGGGGGCGCCACGACGTGGCTCAGCCCGCCGCCGGCGAACACGTACCTCTTGGACCTGAGCTCGAAGGCGGCCGTGTCGACGCCGACCACGGGCGCGTAGAACTCCAGGCTCCTCGCCTTGTTGGCCTCGAGCCAGTGCTTCGCCAGGCTGAACATGTACGACGGGTTGATGAAGATCTCGGCGCCGCCCAGGAAGAGCTCCATGGCCGCCTCGGGCGCCGACCAGAAGTCCGCGCACACCGCGATGCCGACCCTAGCCACGCCCACGTCGAGCACCTTGTATGGATGGGGCCAGGGCCTGAACCCCCACAGCCTAGCCTCGAGCCTGCCGATGCACCTCTTGCCCTGCCTCAGCACGACGTCGCCCCCGGGCCCGTAGACCGTCGCCGTATTGTAGAGCACGCCCCCCTCACCGTAGGCCACCCCCGCCACTATGAAGGCGCCGCAGTCGGCGGCCTTAGCAGCGAGCCTCTCGGAGTCCCGGAACGGGAAGTACTCGGGGAAGACTATGATGTCGGGCTCCCTGCGGCACGCCTCCTCGGCGAGCTCGAGCGCCCGGTCGACGTTCCGGGGGTCGGTGAAGTCGCCGGCCACGGGCCTGGCCTGCACCAGGGCCACCCTGAGCCTGCGCGCCACGAGCCTCGCCCCGTCTACGGGCCCGCGCACCCCCTTGAAGCCCGCCCCAGGGGCGGCAGCGATGGGCGGGGCCCGCCGCGCGCATCTACCGCTGACCGCGGAACGGGCTGGGCCTCGCCCTCCTCGGGCGCGCCACCACGACGACGTGCTCGTCGAGGGGCCTGCCCTCTGCGTAGGCCACGGCGGCATCGACTATGCGCTCGAACATCCCTGTCTCTTATACACATCTGACG
>WAQM01000101.1 GCA_015520245.1 Pyrodictiaceae archaeon | reverse complement strand
GCCCTCGACAAGTACGTTACGCCGTACAGGCGCAAGCTGGAGGAGGAGCTGGCTGCGGGCGCGGCGGGGGCCGAGGCAGCCCCCGTGGCCGCGGCCCGGAGGGAGGCCGAGGAGGTGGCCGTCGAGCAGCCCGTGGAGGAGGAGCAGGCGGAGGCGGCCAGCGTGGAGGAGGCCGAGCCCCCCGAGCGCTAGGCCCCCAAGCCCCTTATTAGGCCGGCCGCCGCGGGGCAGCACCCCCGCTAGCGGGTGGGCGTGCGGGCGTGCAGGGCAGGCGGGTGAGGGTGATAGTCACCACGTCCCACCGACCCAGCCAGAGGGTCCGGAGCTTCGCCAAGGACCTGGCCGCGGTCCTGCCCGACGCCGTCAAGGTTAACAGGGGCAAGTCGTCGCTACGCGACTTGTACTACGACGCGGTGGGCTACGGGGCTGAGCGCGTGGTCATCGTTGGCGTGTGGAAGGGCAACCCCGGTGCCGTAAGGGTGTACGCCGTGCCCGAGCCGCCCGAGGTGGGGCTCAAGCCGCTGGCCGAGATCCTGCTGGCCGGCGTAGCCCTCAGGCGCGAGATACCCGGGTCGCAGAAGATCATGGGCACGAGAAGGCTCGCGATAGACCTCGCGAGCGCGCCGAGAAAGCTTCACCCCCTGCTCGACACGCTCTCCAGGAGCTTCCTGGCCTCGCTCGTCGCCGACGAGGACAGGCTCGAGAGCTACGACGTGGTCATGAGGGTCGAGGAGCGAGACGACGGCGTGGTCGTGCTCTTCCACTGCACGGGGACCGGGCGCGTGTGCGGGCCCCGGCTGAGGCTCGCGAAGGTCGTGGACCACGTCTCCGGGACGACCTACAGGCTGCGCGAGCTGGCGGCGGAGGGGCGCTAGGCTTGGAGCAGCCGCCTCGCGTCCGCGGCTGCGTGACCCTGGCCCTGGGGGACGAGAGGGCCGCCCGCGCCCTCGCCGAAGCGCTCGAGGTTGAGGCCGACAACCCGCCGGACCCGGAGCGGGCCACCGCCACGGTCTCGGCGCGGGGCGGCAGCGTCCGCGTCTGCTTCGAGGCCCGCGACCCGTCCTCGGCCCGCGCCGTCCTAAACGCCTTCCTGGGGCTCGCGGCCGCCACGGTAGAAGCACTTAGAAGGCTTGGCTAGGCCACCCCCCGCGCGGGGCCCAGGATGGCCCAAAGGCTCCCACCCGAGGTCGAGAGCAAGCTGGCCAGGTACCAGGCCCTGCAGACGCAGTACAACCGCATAGTACAGGAGAGGGTTGCGGTGGAGGCGGAGATAGCGGAGATAAACAGGGTGCTCGAGGTCCTCAACAGCGTCTCGCAGGACACGCCGGTCTACAGGCTCCTCGGCACCGTGCTGGTCAAGGTCGAGCGCGACAAGGTCATCTCGGAGCTCAACGACCGCAAGGAGATACTCGAGCTGAGGCTTCAGAGGCTGAAAAGGCAGGAGGAGGAGCTGAAGAAGCAGCTCGACCAGCTAGTGAAGGAGATACGCGAGATCCAGGCCAAGATGGCCGGGACGCAGCCGGCTGCGCAGGCCGGGGGCTAGGCCGGGCGCCCATTTTTCAGCGCCGCCCGCGGCGGGGCGCGATCCCGTAGTGCCTGGCCACCAGCTCCTCCAGGACCCGGTGGTACGGGCGGCTGAAGCCTATGAAGAGGCCACCGGCCTTCCCGCCGACGTAGACCACGCAGCTCTCCCCAGGCTCAAGGACCCGGAGCGCCGGGTCCTCGCCTCTCAGCTCCATGCCCCAGTCGCCGCGGAAGGGTTCTATCCTCACGCCGCCCGCGACCCCCGTCGCCCGGGCGAACACGCCGCGGCCGGCGCCGCCCACCAGCCCCTCGAGGCCCTCAAGCTCGATGTCGATGTGCGTCACCCGCGCCCTGCTCCAGCCCTTGACGTGGGCGTAAACGTCGGCATCGAGGATCTGCGCGGCTCCCGCTCTCCACAGCAGCACCCTGCACCTCAACTTCACCTTGCCGGGGCCGGGCCCGGTCAGGGCGCTGCACCCAAGCAGCTGTGGGCGTACGGGGTGCTAACGG
>WAQM01000100.1 GCA_015520245.1 Pyrodictiaceae archaeon | reverse complement strand
GTTGTAGACCCTGTCGACCCTGAAGCCCGGCTGCCTGCCCGCGTCCTCGACCTCGACGCGGTACCACGCGAAGGGGAACATCCGGTGGTCGATGAGATACCTCATGGCGAACCTTATGTCGGCCTCGAGGACGTCCTCCACGCCCTCGAGCCTCCTAACCTCCTCCCTGTACTCCCTGACGGCCTCGGGCAGCACGGTCGTGATCTTGAGCACCTTGCGGGGCCTGCCGAAGTACTTCCTCTCGACGACGTCGACGCGCAGTATGGGGCTGCGGGGCTTGCTGAGCGCCCTGACCCTCGACGCTATCCTGTCAGCCTGCCCCTCGTAGCCCTCGGCCAGCAGGGCGTAGAAGTACGGCCGGAACCTCCTGTCCAGCAGGACCACCCGCTCGCCGGTCGACGAAACGCCCCAGAGGACGACGACGGGCTCGCGCCCCACGACCTCGTAGCTGGCGTCGAGCAGCATGAAGTCCAGCTTCACGGCGCGGGGCGCCCCCGCGGCGTGTGGGGCCGCGCGCCCGGGTTAGGCTTACGGGTCGAGGCGGCAGACGGGGGCCGGCTCGAGCGGCTTGATCATCAGCAGGGCGTGGCGGCCCGGACCGTAGTAGTCGGGGACCAGGCCGGCCTCGAGGTAGCCGAACGCTCTGTATAGCGCCAGCGCGGGCGCGTTCGTCGCCTCGACCTCGAGCACCACCGACCTCATCCCCCTCTCCCAGCACAGCTGCTCGACGCTCGCGAGGAGCGCGGCGCCCAGCCTCCGCCGGCGGTAGCTGGGGGCGACCGCTATCGACGCCAGGTGGCAGGACCTCCACCGCCTCGGTAGCGCCACCGCGTAGCCCGCGACCCGGCCGCCGCACAGCGCCACGAGGAAGAGGTCGCCGGCGAGCTCGCGCAGCACCTTGATGTACCAGCGGGGGTAGGGCCTGTCGAAGGAGGCGACCTCGATCGCGTAGACCTCGTCCAGGTGCTCGGGCCCTGCCGTCGTGACGAGCGGGCAGCTGGCCAAGACCGGCCCCGCGCCCCGTTATTAGGGGGCGCCGCCCGGCCGCCCCCAGGCGAGCGGCGTGAAGGTGCTCTATAAGGACCTCAAGCGGGGGCTGCTGAGGCTCCAGGTGGAGAGCGTCGACGACCTGTGGCTGCTCTCGATGGTGATAGAGCCGGGCGACCTGGTGCGGGCCCGCACGGTTAGGGAGGTGAAGTTCGGGAGCAGGGGCAGCGGGCGGTCATCGAGGGTGCCCATGGTGCTGACCGTGAGCGTCGAGGGGGTTGAGTTCCAGCCCTTCACCAGCAGGCTGCGCGTGCGGGGGATCGTGGTCGAGGGCCCCGAGAGGTTCGGCGTCAAGGGGAAGAGGCATACCATAAGCATCGGGGTGGGCAGCGAGCTCGAGGTCACGAAGCCGCGGGGCTGGCCCAGGTCGGTGCTGGAGAGGATCGAGTCCCAGAGGCTCGGCGTGACGCTTGTCGTGGCCGCCGTGGACTACGACGAGTACGCGGTCGCGGTGGTGCGCGACCAGGGCGTGAACTACGTGGCGGAGGGCTACCTGCGGCTGCCCGGCAAGGACGACCCGGGCCGCGAGGAGGCGCTGAGGAGGGCCGTGGCCGAGGTCGCTAAGGCCGTGGTCCAGGCGGCAGAGCGCGAGAGGCCGGACGCGATCGTGGTCGCGGGCCCCGGGGACCTCAAGAGCGAGGTGGCCGAGAGGGTCGCCGAGGAGGCGGGCGGCCTCCGGGTCTACGTCGAGCACGCCTCGGTAGGCGGCCGGGCCGGAGTCGAGGAGGCGCTCCGCCGCGGCGTCGCCAGGAGGGTGGCGAGGGAGGTGTCCGCGCTCCTGGCCGAGGAGGTTATGGAGAAGTTCGAGGAGCTCGTGGTCAAGGACCCCGAGATGGTCGCCTACGGCCGGGACCGCCTGTCCCAGGCCGCGGAGGCAGGGGCCGTCGAGGTCCTAGCCGTGCTTGACAGCCTGCTTTACAGCTACGACAGCGGGGAGCGGGAGTGGGTGCTCGGGCTGCTGAGGCGGGCCGACGAGGCGGGGGCCCGCGTGATATTCGTGCCCTCCTCGAGCCCCGCCGGCGAGAGGCTGAGGGGGCTCGGCGGCGCCGTCGCGCTGCTGAGGTACAGGCTGCCCTACGGGCCCGAGGGCTAGATGCCGACCGTCTCTAGCTCCGGGTTGCGCACCTTGAACCTCTCCTCCATGTCCACCAGGCCCCTCTCGTGGTAACCCAGCGCCTCCCAGTAGCCGTCGACGTAGCCCGCGGTCACGCGCAGCTCGGCCAGCCACTTGACGTGCTTCCACCCGAAGAGCGGCGGGGCCAGCAGCCTGACCGGCCCCCCGCGCTCCCTGGCGAGCCTGGAGCCCTCGTAGCCTAGCGCCAGGTACACCTCGTCGGCCACCGAGCAGGGGATCGACGCCGAGTAGCCGGACGACGAGACGGCGAGCAGCCAGCAGGTGCCCGGCAGCTTGACGAGGTCCCTCAGCCTGACCGCCAGCCAGCGTCTGCGGCCGAGGCTCCAGCCGGTGACGCAGTGGAACTCCAGCTCCAGCCACTCGGCCCGCTCGAGCAGGTCGGCGACCTCGACGCGCACCACGCCCTCGGGCGCCACCACCCGGAGCGAGCCGGGGTGCTCCGGGGCCTCGCCCTCGGCGATGTAGACCGCGGGGCTCGGGACGGCGGTCTGGAGCGCCCTAGGCCTCGCCAGCGGCTTAGCCGGGGCGAGCGGGCCCTCGATGTGGCTGCCCAGCTCCCTAGACCAGCCCGGCGGTGGCTCCAGGCCCTCGCGGAGCGCCCCGGCCATCACGAGCGGCCTGCCGTCGCCGAGCGTCACCAGCCTCACCTCGACCTCGACCCCGGCCCCGCGGAGCCACGCCTTGTTGACTACGTAGAAGCCCCGGGCCAGACCCTCGCTCCTCAGCTCAGCCACGGCTAGCCTGCCCACGCCCAGCAGCCGCTCGACGAGGGGGACGAGCGCCCTCGACGCATCCCCCCAGGAGGCCAGGCGCCCCGACACCGTGCACTCGAAGGCCGCCCTGACCCGGAGCCTCCCGAGGTGAGGCGTAGCGTAAGCCCGGCACCCGTGGACGACTACGCCGGCAGCCTCGGCTATCACAGCCGCTCCCAGCCCCGCATGCCGGCGCCCCCGCCCTAAAATGCGGGCCTCAGCCGACGGCCGCCGCCCTAGCCAGGTCCGATAGCCTCGACGCGGTGGGCTGCAGCTCGACCGCGCGGCCGCGGGCCTCGGGGCACAGGGGGCTCACGGCCACGGCGCTCCCGAGATCGAGGCCGCAGCATTCGTCGAGGAGGCCAGCCCCACCCCTCACGACCATGGTCGCGACGCTGCCGTCCGGCCTGACCGCCTCGAAGCACATGCGCGTACGCACGGCCTTCCGCAGCAGCCGGGCGCGGGTCTGGACGCGGTCCTTGAATCTGGCCGGGCAGAAGTGGACGCTGAGCCTCCTGAGCCTCGACGACGCCCAGGCGACCAGCTCCAGCGCCGCCTCGTAGCTGCCCTCGACCACGAACCCCCGGACCCGGTAACCCCTCATGACGATGCTCTCGTAGTTGTCCGGGCTCACCTCCAGCTCGTTGAGGTTGACGAAGTCGACACCGATCCTGTCGAGCTCGACCAGCAGCCTCTTCAGCTCCTCCACCGAATCGGGCGCCACGGGAACCTCCACGCCCACCCTCATGTCCCTGCGCACGCGGACCGCCTTCTCGACCGCCCGGAGGCCCTCGGGACCCCGAACGTGGAACCGTATCTCGTCCAGGCCGGCGTCCTCGAGGGCTCGGAGCGCCTCGCTCGTGGCGTAGCGGCCGGTGGTGTAGAGGTGTACGTGGAAGCCCGGGCCCCCGTGCAGCTTGAGCAGCCTAACCACGGCCACCGACCTCCTCAGCGCTATGAGGGGGTCGCCGCCCGTAATGCTCGCGCCCTCGGCCCCTATCCTGAACGCCTCCTCCAGGATGTCCGAGAGGCTCCTCGCCGGCTCCTCGTCCGCGAAGACCACGTCCCTCCCCAGCTTGATGCGGGACACCGGGCAGTAAAAGCACCTGTCGTCGCAGAGCCCGGTCACGAACACGACCAGCTTGACGCCGCGCACGCAGTACCTGCAGCCGGGGGGCAGCTCGCCCACGTAGGCGTAGACCCCCTCGACGTGGACGGGCCTCAAACCAGCGGCGACCCCCTCTCGAGGAGCGCGCGGCGGAACAGCGGGTTGCGCGAGGCAAGCTCCTTGACGGCTCCCTCGATGCTCTCCCCCGCGTCGAGCTCGACCTTGACGAAGACGCCCGTGCGCCCCACCTCGTCGCGCCGGCTCAGGACGCGGACCCTCTCCAGCACCGTGTCGACGCTGACCCCGACCACGCGTGCGACCTCCGCCTCGCGCCCTATCACGGGGGACTCGCGGTGACCCTCCGGCGTGGGCTCGATGAGGACGAGCCTCTTGTCGACGCCCGGCACGCGCAGGCCCCGCCGGACCCCGGTGTAATCCAGCGCCCCGCCGAAGTAGTAGAACTCGTACTCAGTCTTTCCCAGCTTGGCGAGGGGGAACGACACAACCCTCCTCTCGTCCTCGTCCAGCACCAGGTAGGCCTTCGGCGTGCTATGGGGGGTCGCCTGAACCACCAGCTTGTAGTACACCCTCACGCCGGCCCGCTCCAGCGCCAGCTCCACCATGTAGGACGGCACCGGGTAAGGGATGAAGACGTCTATATCGCTGGTGGGCTTGACGTCCCCCCGCGCGATGCTGCCGTGAACTATGGGGCTGAAGCCCGCCCTCACCAGCGGCTCCATTATCCGGAGCGCCTCGGCGCGCAGCCGCCTCAGCAGCTCCCACCTGGCCCTGTCGTAGACCACGACCCGGTACTCGCCCCGCCTCTCCACCTTCTCCCGCGGCATGGGCAGGACCCTTGCCGTCGCCGCGCGGAACCCGTTTTAGGCGATCCCGCCGGAGAGTGACCGCTCCACCTGGATATCGTGTGCGGCCGCCGGGTGAGAGGCCACGAGGCGCGGGCGGATCGGCCTGGCCCGGGTCGTTGAGAGGCTCGCATACTTCGAGCGCTGGCTCGTGGCGGGCGCCATCATAGGCGTCGTCTCCGGCTACTTCGCCACGCTGTTCTACTGGCTCCTCGTCGCCGTGACTGACGCGGCCGCGGCCCTGCTGGGGCTGGGCGGAGGCTACCGCGGCGACTTCTCGCTGGCCGCCTCGGAGCTAGACCCGGCCCGCAGGCTGCTGCTCCCCGCCGTCGTGGCGCTGGGCGCGCTCCTCGGCGGCCTCCTGGTCTACAGGTTCGCGCCCGAGGCCGAGGGCCACGGCACGGACGCGGTGGTCATGGCGTTCCACAGGCGCGCCGGCCTCGTGAGGCCCCAGGTGCCGCTGGTGAAGGCCGTGGCCTCGGCCCTCACGATAGGCTTCGGGGGCAGCGGAGGGGTCGAGGGGCCCAGCGCCCAGATGGGCGGCGGCCTGGGCAGCCTCGTCGCAAGGCTCCTGCGGTTCGGGCTGTGGGATAGGCGTGCGGCGCTCGTGGCCGGCATGGCGGGCGCCCTCTCCGCGATCTTCCGGGCGCCCATAGGCACGGCGCTGTTCGCCGTGGAGGTGCTCTACCGGAGGGACCTGGAGGCGCCCGCGCTCGTACCGGCGATAATATCGTCGGTGATCGCCTACACCGCGACCGCGCCGCTCTGGGGCTACGCTGAGGTATTCCCCAGGATGAGCGTTGACCCGGCGCTCCTCTACAGCGTTGAGTCCCTGGCGTTCTACCTGCTCCTCGGCGTCTACGTGGCCCCCTTCGCCCTCGCGTACGTACTGATGTTCAATAAGCTCAGCGGGCTGTTCCGCAGGCTCGAGGCCAGGCTGCGCCACCGCCCCCTCAAGCCGCTCGTGGGCGGCCTCCTCGCCGGCGCCGTGGGCGCCGCATTCCCCCAGGCGCTGGGCTCCGGCAGGGCCCTCCTCGCATCGTTCCTGGAGGACCCCTCGACGGTCGCCGCTGGCGAGGAGGCCGCGGCTGTGCTGCTCTGCCTGGCGCTAGCGAAGATGGTCGCCACGTCGTTCTCCATAGGCAGCGGGGGCAGCGGCGGGGTCTTCGCGCCGAGCATAGTGGTCGGCGCCCTCCTCGGCTACTCCTACGGCCTCATGGTGGCGGGCCACAGCCCCGTGCCGCCCGTGGCCTACTCCTACCTCGGTATGGCCGCCTTCTTCGCCGCCGCGTCCAAGACCCCGCTGGCCACATCGGTCATGGTCGCCGAGATGAGCGGCAGCTACCACCTCCTGGTCCCCGCGCTTATAGCCTCGCTCGTCGCCAGGGAGCTGACCGGCAACGTGAGCATCTACGAGTCGCAGATGCACCACCGGCCGAGGCCGGAGATAGCCAGCCTAGAGCTGGTGCTGGACGAGCTCCTGCGCACGCCCGAGGCCAGGCTGGTCAAGGCCAGGGAGATAGTCGACGCTAGCTACACGCCGCTCAGGCTGAGCGACCCGGTGGAGAGGGCGGTGCACCTCATGGTCGAGAGGCACCAGCACATAGTGCCCGTGGTCGACGACGACGGCAGGCTTGCCGGCGTGGTCGACGCCAGCCTCATAGGCCTGCTCCTCGAGCGCCCGCCCCGCACCCCGCTCTCGGAGGCACCCCTGCGCAGGCCGCCCGTGGTCCACGAGGACGACGACATAGCGTACGTGGCCGAGCAGCTCGTAAGCCACGACGCCGAGTACGCGGTCGTGGTCTCCGACGCGAACAGGTACCGCGGCGTGATCACGGTATCCGATGTGGCGGCCGCCGCGCTGGCCGTCCTAGCCTCGAGGC
>WAQM01000099.1 GCA_015520245.1 Pyrodictiaceae archaeon | reverse complement strand
TGGCCGCCGCTCAGCTGCAGGGGCTTCTTGGGCAGCCAGGAGGGGTCCCCGCCGACGCGCAGCAGCGCCTTGACGGCCAGCTCGCGCCTCAGCCTCCGCGGCACCCCGCGGGCCACGAGGGGCAGCTCGATGTTCTCGAGCACCGTCAGCCTGTTTATCAGGTTGAACTGCTGGAAGACGAAGCCTATGACGCGGTTGCGCAGCCGGGCAAGCTGGCGGTCGCTCAGCCTCGACACGTCGAGGCCCTTGACGTAGACGCGGCCCCGGGTGGGCCTGTCCAGGAGCCCCATTATGTTCAGCAGGGTCGTCTTGCCGCTACCGCTCGGCCCCATGATGGCGATGAAGTCGCGGGGGTAGACCTCGAGGCTCACGCCTCTGAGCGCTACGGTCTCGACCTCGCCTGCCCGGTAGACCTTGTAGACGTCGACGAGCCTAACGATCGGCTCCGCGGGCACCGGCGAGCAGCCTCCTGGCCCTCCCCATGGCCTCGCCGATGGCCGCGAGCGCCGCCAGGGCGCGGACGCCGCGCTCGGGGGTCGGGTAGGCCGGCACCCCGCGCCTCTCGAACTCCGCCGCCAGCGCCTCGGCCAGCTTACCCCCCGTGACCACCGCGGCGAACGGCACGCCGAACCTCCTCATGGCGTCGGCCGCGTACTCGGCCACCCTCCAGCTCATGCCAGGCGGGTGGGGCGGCGCTATGACCAGCACCGCGTCGAAGCGCTCGCGGCTGAGCACCTCGTCGAAGACCACCCTGTACCTCTCGTCGTCCGTGTCGGCGGTCAGGTCGACGGGGTTGCCCACGACGGCGTGGGGCGGCAGGTGCCTCCGGAGCCTCTCCCTGACCTCGGCGCCGAGCTGGGGCACCTCGAGCCCGTACATGTCGGCGTAGTCCGTCGCCAGCACCCCCTCGCCGCCCGCGTTGGTGACTATCAGCAGCCTGCGCCCCCTCAGCGGCCCCAGCATCACGTAGGCCTTGGCGACGTCGAAGAGCGCCTGCATGTCCTCGACCTCCACCACGCCCGCCTGCTTGAAGACGGCCCGGTAGAGCTGGTAGCCGGAGGCCAGGGCCGCGGTGTGGCTCCTGGCGGCCAGCGCGCCCCGCTCGGTCCTCCCGCCCTTAAGTGCGACGACCGGCTTCCCGGCGGCCAGCGCGCGCCTCACGGCCTCCACGAACGCCCTGCCGCGGCCGGGCCTCAGCCCCTCAATGTAGAGCAGTATGATCTTCGTGTCCGGGTCCTCCACGAGGTACTCTATCACGTCGACCTCGTCCACGTCGACCTTGTTCCCGTAGCTCACCGCCTTGGACACCCCGAGGCCCTCCGCTGCCATCCACTCCAGCCACATCGACAGCAGGGCCCCGCTCTGGCTGGCTATGGCCACGGGGCCCCGCGGCGGCCTGGGCAGCCTGTCCTCGGGGAGGAAGAAGGTGTCGAGACCGCTCGAGGTGTCCAGGACGCCGATGCAGTTCGGCCCGATCACGCGGACCCCGTACCTCCTGGCGACCTCGATGAGCCTCCTCTGGAGCTCGACGCCCTCGCCGCCGACCTCAGCGAAGCCCCCGCTCACCACTATGACCGCCGGCACACCCCTCCTGCCGGCCTCCTCGACCACGCCGGGCACCTTGGGCGCCGCGACGACGACTACGGCCAGGTCGACGGGGTCGGGCACGTCGAGGAGGCTGGGGTAGCTGGGGAGCCCCAGGACCTCCTCGTACTTCGGGTTGACCGGGTACACGCGGCCGCGGTACTTCCTCCTCAGCTGCTCGACGATGACGTAGCCGGGGGCCCCCGGGCGCGGCGTCGCTCCGACGACCGCCACGCCCCTCGGCCTGAAGAACGGGTCGAGGCTCATGGGCCAGGCCCCTAGGCCCTGCCGCCCACCGTCATGGCCCGGACGCGGACCGGCGCGCCGCCCAGGGACACGGGCACCGCCTGGCCTGCCTTGCCGCACGTGCCGTAGTGGAGCTCGAAGTCCCTGCCGACGGCGTCTATGTTCAGGAGGGTCTCGAGGGTGTTGCCGGATATGCTGAGGTTCCTCACCGGCTCGCCCACCTCGCCATTAACTATCTCGTACGCCTCCTGCACGCCGACCTGGAAGCTGCCGTCGAGGTTCGTCTGGCCGCCCCGCGTGGCGACCACGTAGTAGCCGAACCTTATGCCCTCCAGGAGCTCCTCGAATCTATGGTCGCCGGGCAGGAGCACGGTGTTCCTCATGCGGACTATCGGCCTCACCCTGAACGACTCGGCCCTCCCGTTGCCGGTCGGGTCGACGTTGAATAGGCTGGCGTAGAGCCTGTCGGTCATGAACTGCTTGTGCACGCCCCTCTCCACTATGACGACCCTAGCCGTCCTCACGCCCTCGTCGTCGTACTTGAGGGTGCCGAACCCGTCGTCGATCGTGGGGTCGTCAACTATAGTCACCAGCTCCGAGGCCACGCGCTCGCCGAGCTTGCCCTGGAGCGCGCTGCCCGACGCTATCGAATCCGCCTCGGCCAGGTGGCCGAACGCCTCGTGCACGAAGACGCCGACCGCCTCGGGCGCCAGGACGACGGGGAAGACGCCTGCCCGCGGGGTCCTCGCCCTCAGCTGACCCTCCACCCTCTCGAGGAGCCTGAGGGCGAACGCCTCCTGGTCCTCCTTCCTCCAGATCACGTAGCCCTTGATGGTTCCGAGGCTGCGGGACGCCGAGGCCACCACGTCCCCCTGCCTGGCCACGACGGTGGCGTGCACGCGAACCAGGGCCCTGGCCTCCTCGACGAACCTGCCCTCGGTGCTCCCGTACACCCTCCTCTCGACCGCCTCGCTGTACACCAGCGTCCTCGACCTCACGTAGCCACGGCCCGCAACTATCTTGTCCACCTCCGCTAGGTCCCTCAGCTTCTCCTCGACGCTTACGTCCTCGACCCTGACCTGCTGGGGCCACTCGTGCGAGTCCTCGACCGCCTTGAGCTCGGCGGGCCTCGGGGCGGCGGAGGCCCCCGCCCCGGCCCTAGCCATGGCCACGGCCCTCTCGAGGGCCCGGAGCAGGCTGTGCCTCGACACGTCGGTGGTGTAGGCGAAGCCCATGCTGCCGCCGACGTACGCCCTCACCGCCGCCCCGAAGTCGGTGCCGGCGCGCGCCTCGGGCACACCGTCCCTAAGCGTTATCGACGTGTGCCTGACCTCAACGATCCTGACGTCAGCGAACTCAACGCCCATCCTCTGGGCCTCGGCGATGACGTACTCGACCAGGTCGCGCACCGCCCGCCACCGCCGCGGCCGCGGGCCGCGAGGGGATTAGGGCTTTACACGTGCTCCTCCGGCTCCTCGCCGGGCCGCGCCACGATGACCCTCGCGTCCGCTATCGCCGCTCCCTGGCCCTCCGGGTAGCTCATGACCGGGTTGAGGTCGAGCTCCCGCACCTCCGGGATCTCCTCCATTATCCTGGCCACGCCCAGGATTATCCTCTTGAGGGCGGCTATGTCGCGCCTCGCGATCCCCCGCACCCCCTTCAGCACCGCGTACCCCTTGATCTCGCGTATCATCTCCTCGGCGTCGTCCTCGGTCAGCGGGACGACGCGGAAGCTCACGTCCTTGAGCACCTCGACGAAGATCCCCCCGAGCCCGAACATGACGACGGGCCCGAAGACGGGGTCGCGGGTCGCGCCGACTATGACCTCGACGCCCTCCGGCACCATGTGCTGCACCAGGATCCCGTAGATCCTGGCCTCGGGGGCCCGCCTCTTCACGTTCTCGACTATCCTCGCGTAGGCCTCAGCCACCTCCTCCTCGCTGCGGAGCCCGAGCACGACGCCCCCGACGTCGCTCTTATGCACTATGTCGGGGCTCACCACCTTGAGGACCACGGGGTAGCCCACGTGCTCGGCCGCCTCGACAGCCTCCTCCAGGCTCCTGGCGAGCGCGTGGCGCGGCACGGGCAGCCCGTAGTGCTCCAGGAGCGCGTAGGCCTCGTGCTCCAGCAGCTTCCTCCTGCCCTCCCTCAGCGCCGCCTCCACGATCTCGCGTGGCGAGAGCCTCACGGGCCTCCCGGGGGGTCGGGCGCTTACCAGGGCTGAATAGGTTTGCCCCCGCCTTTCGTCCCACCGGCAGGCCAGGAGCTAAGCGTATAGCCGGCCCCCCAAGCGGCCCCCCGGGGGCGGTGGCGTGCATGGCAACGCTGTGGCGCCGCTACCTCGGGGTCCCGGTGATCTACAAGATAGCGGTGGGCTTCCTGCTGGGCGTCGTGTTCGGGGCGCTCGCTGGCCCCCAGGTCATGGAGGCCCTCAAGCCCCTGGGGGACCTCCTCGTCAGGCTCCTCAAGATGATAGTCGCGCCCATCGTGCTGTTCTCGCTCGTCGTGGGGGCGGCGTCCATAAGGCCGTCGCGGCTCGGGCGGATAGGTGCCGCCATCATGGCCTACTACCTGCTCACGTCGGCCGTCGCGGTTGCCATAGGGCTCGTCGTGGCGCAGATCTTCCAGCCGGGCGCCGGCCTGGCGGTCGCCGCCGAGGCCGCGGAGGTGAAGCCCCGCAAGCCCCCCTCGGTGGTCGAGGTGCTGCTCAACATAGTCCCCACGAACCCCTTCGCGGCGCTGGCCGAGGGCAGGGTGCTCCAGATCATATTCTTCGCCCTCGTGCTGGGGGTAGCGCTCGCGCTGCTCCGCGAGGCCCCCGATGCTAGGGTGAGGGAGGCCGCCGAGACCCTGTTCAGGGTGTTCGACGCCGCGGCCGAGGCCATGTACAGGATCGTGCGCGGCGTCCTTGAGTACATGCCGATCGGCGTGTTCGCGCTGGTGGGCTACGTCGTGGCCGCCCACGGGCCCAAGGTGCTCGGCTCGCTAGCCGTCGTCGTGGCCGCGCTCTACAGCGGCCTCTTCATCCACATCTTCGCGACCTACGGCCTCATCCTAGCGCTGCTCGCCAGGATGAGCATCGTCACGTTCCTGCGGGGGGCCAAGGCGGCCATGATAACCGCGTTCGTCACCAGGAGCAGCAGCGCGACGCTGCCCGTGACCATGAGCGTCGCCGAGAGGCAGTTCGGGATCAGCCGCAGCGTCTACGCGTTCACGCTGCCGCTAGGCGCCACGATAAACATGGACGGCACCGCCATGTACCAGGCCGTGGCCACGCTCTTCGTCGCCAACGTGCTGGGGGTCCAGCTGACCCCGGCCGAGCACCTGGCCATAGTGCTGACGGCCGTGCTAGCCTCGGTGGGCACCGCGGGGGTGCCCGGGGCGGGCGCCATCATGCTCCTCATGGTCATGCAGTCGGTGGGCCTCGACCTGGCGAGGCCCGAGGTGGCGGCGGCCTACTCGATGATACTCGGCGTGGACGTCGTGCTAGACATGGGCCGCACCATGGTCAACGTGACCGGCGACCTCGTCGGCACCATCGTGGTCGCGAGGATGGAGAGGGCCGCCGGCGCCCCCTCCGAGGCCTGAGGCTTTTCACCCCAAGCCGCCCCCGGCCGGCCGGGGCTCGGCCGTGGAGCCCCGCGAGCTCGTGGCGCACCTCCGCCGCCTCGCCTCCGCCCTGCGCGGCGCCCTGCCCCTCCTAGAGAGGGGGGCCAGCGAGGCCTCGAGGAGGCTCGACGTGGCCGCCCTCTACCACTACGCCTCGATGATCACGAGGTCCGCCTACGTGGACCAGCCGAGGCCCTCGTGGCCGGGCTTCTTCAAGCCCTGCCCCACTGGCAGGCTCGTCGAGCTCCCCGAGCCCGCGCGGGCGTCCGGCGTCGACGCCCTGGAGGCCATAAGGAGGCGGAGGAGCAGGCGCGAGTACGCGGCCCGGCCCATAGGCCTGGCCGAGCTCTCGACCCTCCTCTACTACTCCGTCGGCGTCACCGGGTGGGAGTTCGACTGGCCGCTCAGGGCCTACCCCTCGGCGGGGGGCCTGCAGCCGGTGGAGGCGTACGTGGTGTCCGAGTCCGTCGAGGGGCTGGAGCCCGGCCTCTACCACTACCAGGCCCGCGACCACGCGCTGTGCGTGCTCAGGACGGGGTCGGGCCTGCTGCGCAGGCTCGCCGACATATGCCTGGCCCAGGAGCACGTCGCCGAGGCGCCGGCCGCCATAGCCTTCACCGTGGTCTACCAGCGCACCGCCAGCAGGTACCACGCGCGCGGCTACCGCTACGCCCTCCTCGACGCGGGCGGGGTCATGGAGAACCTCTACATAGCCGCCGAGGCGCTGGGTCTCGCCACGGTCGCCGTCGGCGCCTTCTACGACGAGGAGCTCTGCGAGTTCCTGGGCGTCGACTGCTACACCGAGTTCCCGGTGCTCGTCATGCCCGTGGGCAGGAGGGCCGGGGGTTAGACCAGCGCCGAGGCCGCCGCGAAGTAGACGAGCGCGGCGAGGAGGTCGTTGAGGGTCTGCACGGAGGGTGACGAGGCGGCGGCCGGGTCCAGGCCGGCCCGCGCGGCGAGCACCGGCAGCGCGAAGCCGAGGGCGCTGGCCGCGGCCGAGGCCACCACGTGGGCGAGCGCGACCGAGGCCGCGAGCCCCGCGTGCCCCGTCAGCGCCACGACGTAGGCGTAGCTGGCGGCTGCCAGCAGGGCCGAGACCATGATGGCCGTCGCCACGCTCTTCCCGAGCATGGGGAGCGCGCCCCGGAGGCTGCCGGGGTCGAGCTCCCGCGACGCGAGCGCGTGCACGGCCATGGCCAGCGACTGGCCCCCCACGATGCCCGCCAAGGCCATGACGAGCGGGGCGAACGCGGCCACGGCGGCGAGCCTGGCCACCACGGGCTCGAAGCTCTTCACCACCGCCGCGACCGCGGACTCGACCGCGTAGGCCGCGAGGACCCAGGGGAGCCTCCTGCGGAAGAGCCCCACCAGCGTGACGAG
>WAQM01000098.1 GCA_015520245.1 Pyrodictiaceae archaeon | reverse complement strand
CGTCGGACGCGTTCAGGACCTCGAGGACGGGTGCCAGCGCACGCTGATGCTGCGAGGCGAGCTGGCTGTAGGCGAGGCTCGCCGCGACGTAGTAGCGGCCCAGCTCGTAGGCCTCCACGGCCCGCGACGCGTTGAGGCCTAGGCGCAACGCGAGGCTCAGGAGTAGCTCGGCGTCGTCAGCGAAGAGCTTGTCGGCCGCCGGCGGCGCTGGGGGCAGGGCCGCGCCCCCCCTCATCGGCTCCCCGATCATCGACGCCGCCGCCTCGAAGACTGTGCACACGCGGGCCAGCCTCAGGCCGGCGGGGGCCGAGCCGTTGAACGGCGCCGGGACGAAGACCCTCCTCACGCCCTCCGCGAGGGCGGCCTCCAGCTTGGCCTCCACGCCCTGCACGGGGAGGACCAGGCCGAGGGGGCTGAGCATGCCGGTCCCCGTGGCCGGCTCGGGGGGCGCTAGCCCGCGCCGCGCCAGCAGCGCTACCGCTGCGAACACCGCGCCCGCGCTCGCGCCGCTAACCTCCCCGTCGCCGAACACGGCGCGGACGCCCGGCTCGCCGCCGGCCAGCAGAGCCGCCATCATCGAGGCCAGCTCCAGGGACAGCCTGGTGTCCGCGCCCACGAGGCCTTCGGGCTCCACCCTCACCACGTCGCCCCCGAAGTCAAGCTCCGCCCACACGACGACTCCCTCGCCGCCCGGGGTCACGGCGAGTAGCGGCACGCGAAGCGCGCTGGCCAGCTGGGCCACTAGCAGCAGCGCCAGCAGGGCCGACCCTGCGGCCCGCAAGGGGCCCCCCGCGCAGGCGGCTCGCCCCAACCCCTTATACTGAGGCCCAGCCGTAGCACCGACCTGGTGCCGCTCCGCACCATGTCGCAGGCCGAGCAGCAGCGCAACCTCCTGTGCGACGACGCTAGGAAGCAGCTCGAGAGGGAGATAGCCGAGCTAGAGCAGAGACTCCAACTCTACCAGCTGCTCCTAGCCGTGATCGAGGCTCAGTGCGGGGCGCGCGGGAGGGCCAAGACGGTCGTGGTGGAGTACGAGGACGAGGAGGGGAGGACGGCGGCAAGGCTCCTGATCGCCGAGGGGACGGTGAGGATCAACCTGCTCAGGCCTCTGCGCCGCGGCGACCCCTATACGAAGTACCTCCTCAGGGTGGTGAGGCAGCTCGAGGAGGAGTCACCCGAGGTGACGGCCTCCGAGGAGGCCGCCGGGGAGCTGCTGCACGCCATAACCGTGCGGGGGCTGAGCCGGGACCAGGTGGAGGACCTGCTGCTAGCTGCCGACTACGTCTTCCGCAGGCTCAGGCTCAGAAAGAGGGAGCCGTCGAGGGCCTGACCTCCACGTCCAGCACGACCTGGTAGCGCCTGGGGCCCACCATCCTCACGACGCGGCCGGCGCGCAGCCTGAAGGAGCTGGCCAGCCCCCGTAGCCTGGCCTCCACCGCCGCCCAGGCCTTCTCGACCGGGTCCTCGCCGGCCGTCGCGCCCACGTGGAGGTAGACGTGGACCACGCCGCCCTCGGGCTTGAGGGCCCTGAGAGCGTAGGGCAGGTGCTCGAGCGCTAGCTCGGGCAGCGGCATCAGCACCCGGTCGGCCACCCCGGCCAGCATCTCGGCCGCGACCCTGGCCGCGTCGCCCAGCACGGGAACCACCTTGTCGCCGACCTTATTGATGGCCACGTTGCGCACCATGAACTCATAGGCGTCGGGGTTTATGTCTATGCTATAGACGCGCTCCGGCTCGGCGTGCTTGGCTATCACGACGGAGAAGAGGCCGGCGCCCGCGTACATGTTCACCACCACCTCCCCCGGCCTCACCAGCGAGGCTACGCGCGCGTGCTCGTACGACAGCCTCGGCGTAATGAAGACCCTCCTTATGTCGACCTGGAAGGCGCAGCCGTGCTCACGGTACAGCGTGAGGCTGCGCCTCTCGCCCGCCAGGTGCACGTAGTCCCTGAGCCTGTACTCGCCCTCCACGGGGGACACTGCGGCCCACACCGACCTCACGTAGGGGAGCCTCTCCACGAGGGCGCGCGCCAGCCTCCCGAGCTCCTCCAGGCTGAGCTCCGGCGGCTTCTTCACCACCGCTATGTCGCCGACCACGTCGAGCCTGCCCCACACCAGCTCGGCCCTCTCCGGGCCGAGCACCTCCCTCGCTATCCTCCTGACGATGCCCCCCATGGCCCCCGCCCCCGCCCGGGCGCGAGCAACCCCGGTAGCGCCGTCTCGTGGGCGTCGAAGCCCGGGCGGGGGCGGGGGCCATGGTGGGCATCGTCAGGAGGAT
>WAQM01000097.1 GCA_015520245.1 Pyrodictiaceae archaeon | reverse complement strand
GCTCTTGAAGAGCCCTATCTTCACGCCCTTCCTGCCCTTGGGCGCCAGCACCCAGACCTTGATGGGTACCAGCTCCACCTCCTTACCCGTGGTCGGGTCCCTCACCTTCACGGGCTGCTCGCAGGCCATACTCCTCACCTCGCCCCTCCGGGTCGGAGGTCGGGGCCAGGGCCGGGATAGGCCTACCCCTAAGGCTAGGGCCTCGATAATACCATAGGCCGTGGTGGGGTGCGAGGGCGCGTCGCGGCCGGCCTGGAGCGGCCCTGGGACCTCGTATCACTCGCGTCGCCTGCTGCAGCGCGGCCGGCTACCTCGCTCCTCACCTGACCCGGTAGTACGGCGCCGCCAGCGTCGCTGCCGAGGCGAGCACGCCCAGCATCGTGGACCCGTCGTCGCCGAGGGCCGCGACGAGCCATAGCGGCATGGCGCCTGCTAGGCCTCCCGCTATGGCGACAACCTTGACCGCCGCCGCCACCGCGAAGCTGGCGACCAGGGCGGAGGCGAACCTCCTTGACGTCCTCATGAGCACGGGCAGGTCCTGGACCCCGTTCGTGAGCACCGCATCGGCGACCTCCGCGACGACGTCTATGCTGCCCACGGCTATGCCTACGTCGGCCTCGGCCAGCGCCTCCACGTCGTTGACGCCATCGCCCACCATCGCCACCGGGCTCCGGTACCGCTCGCGCAGCCTCCTGACGAGCTCGAGCTTCTCGTGGGGCTTCATCTCGTAGTAGTACTCGCTAACGCCCAGCTTGGCGGCCACGCTGCTGACCGCGTCGCGCTTGTCGCCGCTCGATATCACGATCTTCAGCCCCATCCTGCGCAGCTCGTCCACGACAGCTCTGACGCCCTCGACCATCACCTCCTCCATGCAGATGGCGCCCGCGTAGCGGCCGTCGATCGCGACGTGCACCTCCTTGCCCTCGCCGCACGACGCCGGCGGCTCGCGGCCCACGGCCGATGCCACGAACGACCTCGACCCGATCACCACCTCGCGACCGTTGACACGCGCGACCACGCCCCTGCCCGGCACCTCGCGGGCCTGCTGTGGGGCCGAGCGGCAGTAGGCGGCGAGGGCGCGCGAGGCCGGGTGGCGGCTGGCCTTGGCGGCCGTGCACGCCAGGGCGAGCAGCGTCTCGCTGTCGATGCCGTGGGGCACGACGCGCGTCACCCTCAGCTCGCCGAGCGTGAGGGTGCCCGTCTTGTCGAGCACCACTACCCTGCAGCGCGAGAGGGCCTCCAGCACCGGCCCGCCCTTGACCAGGATCGAGCGGCCGGCAAGCCGCGACACCGAGTAGACCGTGGTGAACGAGGACACCACTATGAACGCGCTGGGGCAGCCCGCCAGCAGCACGGCCAGGCTCTTGTAGGGTCCCACCGCGATGAAGAGGGCCGCGAACAGCGCCAGCACGACCGCCGTGTAGTGGGGCGCTATCCTCTCCAGCAGCCTCTGGACCCGCGTCTTCCTCTCGAGCACCTCCTCGGCCGTCCTGACCAGAACGGCCAGCAGCGACTGCGCCGCCGGCTTTAGCGCGCGCACCCTGAGCGGCGAGCTCCCCGCGTTGATGTAGCCGCTCTCCACGCTGTCGCCGGGCTCGACCGCCCTCTTCTCGTGCTCGCCCGTGACGAGCCTCGTGTCCACGACGCCGCGGTCAAGCGCGGCGCCATCGACCGGGACCACCTCGCCGGGCCTAACCACCACCACGTCCCCGGGCCTGACGGCGCTGAGCTCGACCTCCTCCACCGCGCCGCCGCGGCTCACGAGGACCCTCTCTGGCAGCAGCTTCTCGAGCATGCTTATCCTGCGCCTCGCGAGCCTCTCGACGTACGCCTCGCTGAGCTCGGCTATCGCGTAGAGTATGTAGACTATCGAGGCCTCGAACACGATCCCGTGGAAGAACCCAACGAAGCCCACTATAGCCATCAGCAGGTCGACCGTGAACACCCTGCGCGCCAGCTTGTAGCCGAACCTGGCGAGGAGCAGAGTGGCGAGCCCCAGCAGCAGGTAGCCGGCCGCCGCCACGCCTAGGTGGCCCAGGATCGCCGCGGAGGCTGCCGCTACCCCGAAGCCCACCCAGAAGAGCAGCTTACCCTCCTCGTGCTCGTGGCCCGCCAGCTCCGCTCACCGGCCGAAGGGGCTTCGGAGCCGATATATTAAGCCTTGTTGTTAAAAAGACCGTGAGCTTAATACATAAACATTAGTAGCCCGGGGGGTCGCCGCGCTAGTGTGGGGCTGCTGCCCGGCCATGCCCGTGGTTAGCATATCGCTCCCCGAGCCCCTGCTCGAGCGCATCGACGAGGCCGTCAGACGGTTCGGCTACACGGGGCGCTCGGAGCTGATACGCGAGGCGGTACGCGAGTTCCTGCAGGGGCTCGAGGAGCACCCAGACCACCCCGTCTACGCCCTGATAGTCGCCCTCACCGACACGAGGGCTAGCCGCCAGGCCGACCAGAGGGTGCTCGAGGTGGTCCACGAGCATCAGGAGATAGTGAGGGCCTTCTACCACCAGTTCCTGGGCGAGGGCCTCTGCCTCAACATAGCCCTCGTCAGGGCCACGGTGTCCGAGGTCAGACACGTGGTGAGCGAGGTCAGGAGGACCCGCGGTGTCAAGAGGGTCTGGTTCGCGGTGCTCAGCGAGGGGTAGGCGTTGGGGCTTCCGCGCCTCGTCGAGGAGAGGGTGCTCTGCAGGGGCAGGAGGTTCGCCCTGGGCCAGCGCGTCATCGAGTACGCGGGGGTCAGGGCGGTCCGCGACGTGCTGCTGCACCCGGGGGCCGTAGTCGTCCTCCCGCTGCTCGACGGCGAGAGGGTGGTCATGCTGAGGCAGTTCCGGCCCGGCCCCTTGGAGTGGGTCTACGAGCTGCCGGCCGGCACCCTCGAGCCCGGCGAGAGCCCGGAGGAGGCCGCCAGGCGCGAGCTGGTGGAGGAGACCGGGTACGACGCTGAGGAGCTGCGGCTCCTGCTCAAGGTCTACCCGTCGCCCGGGACGTCGACCGAGGTGATGTACATGTACCTGGCCACGGGGCTCCGATACGTGGGGGCGAGGCCGGAGCGCGGGGAGTTCCTGGAGGTCGTCGTGCTGAGGCTCGACGAGGCGCTCGAGATGGTGAGGCGGGGCGCGGTGCCCGACGCTAAGACGGCGCTGCTGCTACTGTACTACGACCGCTTCGTCCGCGAAGCAGCGCGCCGATAGCGCCGCCGAGCGCCGACGCGAGCACGGCCAGGGCGAAGGCGGCGGCGAGCGCGCTAGCCGCCAGCGCCCCCAGCGCGAGCCCCCACAGCGGGCCCAGCACTAGGGACGCCGCGAGAGCGACGAGGGCGCCCACGATGACGGCTCCCGCGAGCCCCGCCAGGAGACCCACGAGGAAGCCCATCGCCACGCCGCCCCCGGCCAGGTAGCCGCCCACCAGGCCGGCGACGAAGTTCCCAGCGATGGGCAGCAGCGGACCTAGGACCAGGTTGAGCAGCGCCGATACGGCGACGGCGATGAGGTAGCCCGGCACGCCGCACACCTGCGCCGAGCTCAGCCCCCAGGTCCTCCGCGGCTTGCGCTAGCCTTATACCCGCCGGCCGCCGTGGCGGCGGGGGCGGTGAGGCAAGGGTGGCCAGGAGGACTAAGGTCGTCGGCATCGCCGGCAGGTTCGGGCCGCGCTACGGAGCCACTCTGCGTAAGCGCTGGAAGGAAGTCATGGAGAAGAGGTACGCCGACCACCAGTGCCCGTTCTGCGGCGCCAGGGGCTACGTGAAGAGGATCAGCGTCGGGCTCTGGACCTGCAGGAAGTGCGGCTCGGTGTGGGCGGGCGGCGCCTACGTGCCACGCACGGGCCTGAACAAGCACTTCCCCAAGATAATAATCCGCGAGGAGGAGTGAGAGCGCGGGGGATGTG
>WAQM01000096.1 GCA_015520245.1 Pyrodictiaceae archaeon | reverse complement strand
CGCCAACGCCGACGCCTGAGGTCACGCCAACGCCGACCCCAACCCCCACGCCGACCCCGGCGCCTGCGCCCGCGCTCAAGAAGGTGACACTGACCATCCAGTACTGCGAGCCGCACAAGGACCTGTTCAAGCCCGCCATCGAGAAGCTGAAGGAGAGGGCGCGCGAGCTGGGCTACGACCTTGAGGTCCGCGAGATAATGATCCCCTATGGCGTCGACTGCGCCGCCAGGATAACCGAGGACCTGGCGGCCGGGACTGCTGGCGACATCTTCGAGTCCGACAGCTTCCTCATCTCGGCCTACGTCGAGGCGGGCTACCTGCTGCCCATAACGGACTTCGTGAGGGAGTGGCCGGACTGGGAGAAGTTCGCCCCGGCCATGAGGGACATGGTGACCTACAAGGGCGAGGTCTGGGGCATAATGCTCGACACCGACGTCAGGATGATATTCTACAGGAAGGACATCTTCAAGCTGGCAGGGCTGCCTGAGGACTGGCAGCCGCGCAGCTGGAAGGACATACTCGACGCGGCCTACAAGCTGCTGGAGAACAGGGAGAAGATAATGAGGGAGCTGGGCATCGACGAGTTCTACCCGATACTGATACCGGCGGGCCTCAAGTGGGGCGAGGCGACGCCCGCCCAGGGCTTCTACATGCTGCTGCTGGGCGCCGATAAGGAGCCCTACAACAGGCTCTACGACTACGAGGCCGGCAAGTGGGTCTGCAAGAGCACGGCCCTCTGGAGGACCTTCAAGTTCTACATCGAGGTCTACAGCAAGGGCCTGGCGTCGGCCGAGCACGCGCTCGCGGCCGACCCGTGGGCGGTGCACAGGAAGGCCTTCTCCGAGGGCATCGTGGCGATAGACATAGCCGGCTCCTGGGAGTTCTACGAGGGCTGGGGCCCCGAGGGCATCGCGCCGCTCAAGGTGTGCCAGGAGCGCTGCGCCGGCAAGACCGGCGAGGAGTACCGCAGCTGCTTCATAGCCTGCGAGTGGGAGGTGATAGGGATAGCCAAGATGCCGGGCTTCATGGGCGGCAAGTACGGTGAGCGCGAGTTCGTGACGCTGTCGGGTGGCTGGGCCGTAACGCTCAACGCCAGGCTCAAGGACGACCCGGACAAGCTGAGGCTGGCCTACGAGTTCCTCAAGATCATAGGCAGCAGGGACATAATAGTCAAGTACGCGGCCAAGTACGCTAAGCCCGCGCCCAGGCTCGACGCCATCGAGGTCCCCGAGTACGCCGAGGACCCGTACATCAAGCTGATAAGCGAGTTCGTCAAGTTCACCGACTTCCGCGACACCCTGCCCGAGTACCCCAAGGTGTCCAAGATAATACAGGAGGTCACCCAGATGATCATCGAGGGCAAGATAACCGACCCCGACGAGGCCCTCGAGACCTACTGCAGCAAGCTGAAGGAGGCGGTCGGGGAGGAGAACGTCATCGAGTACCCGGTGGACCGCACGTGGTTCGGTGAGGAGTAGTGGCCCGGCCCCTCGCCCGCCCGCTGGCCGCGTGGAGGTGGGTCCCCCTCCCCGAGGCGCTTTCTTGGCTCCTCCTGCTCCCGCTGCTCGTCATGGTGGGCGTCTTCATACTGTTCCCCCTGGCCTGGAGCGTCTACCTCAGCTTCACCGACTACGAGCTGGTGGGCGTTAAGGCGCGCGAGTACGGGTTCGTGGGGCTGGAGAACTACGTCGACCTACTTACCGACCCCGTGTTCCTCGAGTCCGTGAAGAACAGCGTCATCTTCACCCTGCTCTCGGCGATCGTGGGGCAGGCGCTCCTCGGCCTCGGGCTGGCCCTGCTGATGAGGATCGAGTTCCCCAGGACGCCTCTCGGCCGTCTCCTCTCGGCCCTCAGGGGCGTCGCGGTGGGCCTGGTGTTCGCGTCCTGGGTCATCCCCGAGGCCGTGGCGGGCTACGCGTGGGCCGCGATAACCGAGAAGGGCGGCCTGATACCCTCCCTCCTGGGCATCGACGAGAGGCTCTACCTACGCTACCCCCTGGAGACGATAATCGTGGCCAACATATGGAGGGGCACGGCGTTCTCGATGATACTCTTCGCGGCCGCGCTCGAGTCGATACCGAGGTACATCTACGAGGCGGCGGAGATCGACGGGGCGTCGCCCTGGCAGAGGTTCAGGTACATAACGCTGCCGCTGATATCCCACGTGCTGGTAGTCGACCTCATCCTCATAACGATCTGGACCTTCGGCGTGTTCACCATGCCGTTCATGATGCTGAGGGAGCAGCCGAGCGTGCTGTGGACGCTCTTCGTGTACTCCAGGGCGGTGTCCATATACAAGCCCTCCTACGCGGCGGCCGCCGCCAACATAATGTTCGTCATAGTGCTCGCCCTGATACTGCTCTACCTCAAGCTCCTGGCCAGGCTCAGGAGGTGGGCCGGGCCGTGAGGCTGGCGGCCGAGCTGCTGGTGCTCGGCGTCCTGCTGGCGGTGATCGCCTTCTTCGGCGCGCCGTTCACGTGGCTGGTGCTCTCGTCGCTCGACCCCAGGCTGATGGCGCCGGAGTTTAGGGTGCCGGAGAGCCCGTCGCTCGACAACTACGTGCGCATCCTCGTCGACGAGGTGGGCGGCGTGGTGCCCGTCCAGTGGATACTCAACTCGCTGGTCGTCTCGGCGGCCTCCGCAACGCTGACCACCGCCATCTCCTTGCTGGCCGGCTTCGTGCTGGCGCGCTACCGCGTGCCGGGCTCGGGCGCGATGCTGACCGCCTTCGTGACCTTCAGGCTGATACCGCCGCTCCTCATCGCCCTGCCCCTCATGACGATCTTCAGGGAGTGGGGCCTCATGAACTCGCTGGTGGCGCTCACGGTGGTCCTCTCGGCGCTTGTGCTCCCGTTCGCCGTGCTGATGATGGAGGGGTACCTGCGCAGCGTGCCCACCGTCTACGAGGAGGCGGCGATGATAGACGGCTGCACGAGACTCGGAGCCTTCCTGAGGGTGACACTGCCGCTCATCAAGCCCGGGGTCGCGGCGGTGTGGCTCCTAGCCTTCGTGTTCAGCTGGGGCGAGTTCGTCATCCCCCTCTTCCTCATAAAGGACCCGGCGCTCATGCCCGCGTCGGTCGGCCTGTACTTCTTCTACGGCCAGTACGGCAGGATAGAGTACGGCAAGCTCTCCGCGTTCTCGATACTGTACTCGATACCCATGCTTGTCGTGTTCTTCATGATGCAGAAGTACTTCAAGCAGGGCGTGGCGAGCCTGGCGGCGCGCTAGGCCCCGGCGCAACCCTTCAAGCCCGAGCCGCGGCAGGTTGGCGGGGTGCAGCAGTTGGGCCACGTGTGGGTCAGGGCGAGGATATGCGACCTCGGGGAGAGGGTCTGCCGCGACGTCGAGGCCCTGGTGGACACGGGCGCCACGCTAAGCGTGGTGCCCCGGCGGCTCGCGCAGGAGCTGGGCCTGGAGCCTCACCGCAGGGACAGGGTCGAGACTGGCGCCGGCGTGATCGAGCTCGAGCGCGCGGCCGCGACCGTATGGCTCGAGGGCAGGAAGACCATAACCGAGGTGTGGGTCAGCGACGTAATAGACAGGGTGCTCATAGGCGCGACGACGCTCGAGATGCTGGGCCTCACCGTGGACCCCCGCACCGGCAGGCTGCGGGAGGCGCCGCTGCTCCTCTACCTAATCGCCCGCTGGCCGCCGCTGCCGGGCCCCCGGAGCCAAAACGGTCGAGAAGTTGGCATGCGAAGCCCCTGATGGTGCGGCGGCCGGGATTTGAACCCGGGACCTCCGGCTCGGCAGGCCGGCGTCCTAGTCCAGGCTAGACGACCGCCGCAACCCGGGATTCACAGGCTAACAGGCTCCGGGGTTATAATGGTTGCGGGTGGCCGCGTCTCCTCCGGGCACGGCGCCACCATTATAT
>WAQM01000095.1 GCA_015520245.1 Pyrodictiaceae archaeon | reverse complement strand
GCATAGCCCTGGAGAGGGGCGAGGAGCTCGGCGGCAGGCTCGGCGAGCTCCTCAAGATGCTGGTGAGCGCGCGCGAGCTCCTGCTCGGCGAGCTCCTCAGGAGGCTCCGCGGCCGGACCGCCGTCGTGCTGGAGGCGGCGGGCGCCGTGATCGAGCGGGAGGGCTCGGGCGCCATCTACTACGTGGCCCCAGACGCGCCCACCTACGTGCAGGCCAGCGGCCGCGCGAGCCGCTACCTAGGTGGCGGGATGACGAGGGGCATCAGCGTTGTGGTCACGTCCAGGCCGCAGCTGCTGGAGCTGCTGGCCCGCAGCCGGCGGGCCTACGTCGAGGCGGCGGACTTCGAGCCGCTGGACGAGGGGCGCCTGGAGGAGGAGGTGGAGGAGGCGAGGAGGACCAGGAGCGGCGTGTCTGCCGCCGCGCCGCTGCGTGTGGAGTCCGCGCTCATAGTCGTCGAGTCGCCCACGAAGGCCAGGACCATAGCGGGGTTCTTCGGTAAGCCCGTCGTGAGGCGCGTGGGTGGCCTCGTCGCCTACGAGACTACGTTCTACAACCCGGTCAACGGCCGCGTCTACGTGGCCACCATAACCTCGACCCGGGGCCACATCTACGACCTCACCGTGGATGAGAGGGGGGTCTACGGGGTCGAGGTGGAGGGCGGCACGCTGATCCCGGTGTACGCACCGATCAAGCAGTGCCTGAACTGCGGCACGCAGTTCGCCTCGACCGCCGACACGTGCCCCCGCTGCGCCTCGGCCAACATCGTGTCCAAGGCCTCCGTCGTCGACGCGCTGCGCAAGCTAGCTACCGAGGTCGACGCGGTCTACCTGGCCACGGACCCCGACATCGAGGGCGAGAAGATAGCCTACGACGTGTACCTGCTACTGCGCCCAGTGGCCAGGAGGATCGCGAGGATCGAGCTCCACGAGATTACTAGGGCGGAGCTCTTCAGGGCGCTCGCTAGCCCCCGCGACGTGTCGAGACCCCTCGTCAGGGCTCAGGTTGTGAGGCGCGTCGAGGATCGCTGGATCGGGTTCGGGCTTAGCAGGATCCTCTGGGGCAGGTTCGGCAAGCGGTGGCTCGGCGCGGGCCGCGTCCAGACGCCGGTGCTGGGGTGGATAGTGAGGCGCTACGAGGAGTGGAGGCGCAGCCGGGGTTACGTCGTCTCCATCGCCGCCGAGGGGGGTCTGAGGCTGAGGCTGGTCGTCCCTACGAGGGAGGAGGCCGAGGAGCTGGCCGCCGGCGTGGTGCGGACGGGGCTTAGGGTAGTCAGCGTCGCTGTGCAGCCCGTCAAGCTGCCCCCACCACCGCCCTTCACCACCGAGACGCTGATCTACGAGGCCTCGGCGAGGCTTGGCTACACGAGCGAGAAGACCATGAGGCTGGCCCAGGACCTCTTCGAGAACGGGCTCATAACCTACCACAGGACGGAGTCGACGCACGTGTCGGCCGCTGGCGTGGCGCTGGCGCGCGAGTACCTCGAGGCGCGGGGGATGGCCGGTGAGCTCCAGCCCCGCAGCTGGGGCGAGCCCGGGCACCACGAGGCGATCAGGCCCACGAGGCCCGTCGACGCCGAGAGCTTGAGGAGGCTGGTCGCGCTCGGGGAGGTCAAGCTGTCGTCCCCGCTCCGCGAGTCGCATTACAGGCTCTACGACCTGATCTTCCGCAGGTTTATCGCCAGCCAGATGAGAGCCGCCGACGTCACGAAGGTGGAGCTGGTGCTAGACGTCGCCGGCAGGGCCGTGCCCGTGAGGTACCTGGCGGCCGAGGAGCTCCGCGGCTTCCTCTCGCTGTACAGACCCCACGGCCTCGTGGTGGCCGCCCCTCCCGCGCCGGGCACCGTGCTGAAGGTCGAGAGCGTTAGGGTCTACCGGGGCTCAGCGGTCAGGCTTATGACGCACGGAGATGTCGTGCTCATGATGAGGGAGCGCGGCATTGGGAGGCCTAGCACCTACGCGAGGACCATCGAGCAGCTGAAGAGCCACGGCTACGTCGTCGAGAGCAGGTACCGCAAGTTCCTCGTGCCCACGCGGCTGGGGCGCGAGGTCTACAACTTCCTCTCGAGCAGCTACGGCGAGCTGGTATCCGAGGAGCGTACCCGCCAGCTGGAGCGCAAGATCAGGCTCGTCGAGCAGGGCGAGGCCGACGCGGCCTCGCTCCTCGTCGAGCTGCTCGAGGAGCTGAGGGGCCAGCTCGGCGACGAGCTCATGGAGGCGGCCGCCAGGTCGCTAGAGGAGGCTAGATCGTACGCCTAACCTTTATCTCTATGAACGGGACCAGCCTGCGACCCTTCTCGAAGCTGTCGATGCTGACCGAGACCAGCTCTATCGAGTCACCCAGCCTCCTCCTCAAGGCGTTGTAGACCTCGACCGCCTTGTTTATGTTGTTACCCTGGCCGCGTATGATCACCTCGTCGTGACCCTCGTTTAGCAGGAGGATCGCGGACAGCACGTAATCGTTGACGGACTTCTTGCCGACGACTATTACGTTCGCGGAGCTCGCCAATCCTCCTTCACCACTGCGCTCGGGCCGCACTTACTCTTAAATAGCTACCCTCCTTCGTCGCCGGAGCTCGACACCGCCCGCGCTACCTCCTCGAAGCAGCTGCGGGCTCTCTCGTAGAGCGCCAGCATGTCGGCGGACGCGGGCTCGAACGCGCACATGCTCGGAGGTAGGCCCGAGGGCGTCGGGAGCACGGTGGCCACCGGCCTGGCGCAGTACTTGAGCAGCGCCTCGCGCCCCCGCTGCTCGATGAAGACCATGCCGTCCCCGCACGGCACCAGCGCGAGCACCGCCGACGGCGTACGCTCCACAGCGCCGCCGGCCTCGCGGACGCGGCGCAGGTCGAGTCTCAGCCTCGTCCTGGCCTTAACCTCGACCGTCGCCGAGTCCAGGTACCTCCCCAGGAGCGACCTCACGAACCCTATCTCGGACGGCGCGAAGCGTAGCACTATCCTGCGCGTCGACTCGTCGTAGTCGACGAGCGCGAGCTGCTCCGGCCTCCGCGACCTCAGCATGACTACGAGCGATGCGAGCGAGGCCTTCTCGGACACGTGGCCTACCAGGGTCAGGAAGTAGAACAGCCTGCGCGCCAAGGCGCTCAGCCTCGGCAGGGGATAACGTCGTCACCCCGGGGGGTCGGCCGCGAGAGCCTCCTCACCGGCCGGCGTTGCGGCTCGGCAACACGGACCCTCAGCACCCCGGGCCCTAAGCACTGCGTGGCGCTCGTCATCGCCGCCGTTACCTGGAGCCGGGGCCCCTATAATACGCCGCTGCGTAGCTTCTGGAAGACCGTGACCGCGTTGCGCACGAGGTAGGCGGCGAGCCTGCGGGGCACGTAGTTGTACTTTATGCTCGACTCGTCAGCGCTCGTTAGCGGCACGACCCTCAGCTCCAGGATCTCGGCGAACGGGATGCTCGACTCTATGCGGTCGCCACCCTCGACAAGCTCGCGGGGCGTCACCGTTAGGTGGATGAGGCCCCCCTCGCGGCCCCTGACCAGCACCAGGTACACCTCGTCGGTAGGCTCGGGCGTGAATGACGATGAGAACTCCTCGGAGCTCACGAGCTGGTCGGCATCCTCCACGAGCGCCCAGCGCGTCTCGTTGGTATCCACGTCGATGAAGCTGAACACGCGGTACCTCGCGTCCGGCTTCCTCATCTCCCTAAGCTTCGCCTCGATGAGCTCGGGTGGCGCCGCCGTCATCTCCGCCAGCTCCTCGACGGTGAACGCCATGCCCTTGAGCGACGACGCTATCAGATCGTCGAGGCCGCTCGACCACAGCCTCTCCGGCACCTCGCGCACAAGCTCCAACGCTATGGGGTTCGGGCCCGAGCCCGCGACCAGCCTCAGCCTACCAGCCCTGATCCCCCTGATCACGTCCGCCGCGCCCGCGATGTCGAAGTACCCCTCGAGCACCTGCCTAACCGCCTCGCCGTAGGCCACCCCGTCAGCCACCCCGAGCCTGTGGGTTACTCCGAACGACAGCTGGATGCCCCTGGACTCCTCGACGTAGTAGGGCGTGCGGGGCACCAGCTTCCGCAGCGTCTCGGCTAGCTCGCGCTCCTCCAGCTCGAGCATCGCGCCCAGGACGTCCTCCGGCGCCACCCCGTCGGCCAGGGGCAGCGCGAACCCGTAGTAGGTCACCTTGACGTAGTCGAGCCCCAGCCTGGCCATCAGCGCGTAGGCTATGGCCCTGTTCACCCTCTCCCCCCACGTGTTGACCACTACCAGCTCGTCCCCGACCCGCTCTACGACTGCCGTACCGGGGTCGGGCGGTGGGACGCCGTGCCTCCGCATGTGCTCAACGAAGCCCTCTATGGCGCGCCTCGCATCCTCGGTGACCTCGAGGCCGGGCGCAGCGATCGCCTGCGGGCCGCGCCGCAGCACCTCCCCAATCAGCCGCCCCATCTCACGGGCGACGAGGGGTGAGACCTCCGGCCCCCGGCCCTTCCATGAGGGTACGGTCGGCGTGCTGTCGGGGGCCTCAACCACCACCACCCTCTGGCTGTTCTCGTCGATGCTGACCACCCTCCAGCTCCGGCCGGCGAGGCGCAGCACGACGCCCGGTCTCACGATGCGGTAGACGTACTCGGCGTCGAGCTCGCCGACGACTCGGCCCTCGATGTCGCGCACCACGAACGTATCGCGCTCCCCGATGAGCGTGAAGAACTCAGCGAAGCTCCTGGCCCACCACCCGTGCTTCTCGTCGCCGCCGCCGAACCTCCAGATGCGGTAGAAGCCAGCGCCGGGCCTCAGCTTGCCGCCCTCGATCTTAACCAGCTTGTTGCGCAGCAGCGTCTCAAGGACCGAGTCGAACTCGGCCCTGCTCATGTCGCGGAAGTAGAACACCGAGCGCAGGATGTCGTAGGCCTCGTCGACGCTGTAGCCGCCGGCTAACGCCATGCCGACGATGCTCCTGGCCGCGACGTCGAGGGGCTTCGACGGGAGTCGCGGCGGCTCCACGATCCCCTGGATGGCGAGCCTGGCCTCAGACAGCGCCTCGAAGAGCTCAACTACGTCGGTCGCGACGATCACGCCCTCCGACGCCCCGTCGACGCGGTGGCCGCTCCTGCCGACCCTCTGGACGAGCGCTGCAACCGTGCCGCTGGGGCGGAAGAGCACGACCCTCCTGACGCTGCCGATGTCTATGCCCAGCTCGAGGGTCTTCGTGCATATTATCGCCAGCACCTTCCCCTCCCTTGCCAGCCTCTCCACGCGCTCCCGCTCCTCACCCGATACCGAGGCGTGGTGCACGTAGATGCCACTGAGCCCCAGCTTCTCCAGCTCCTCGTGGAGCCTCTCAGCTACGTGCCTCGAGTTGACGAACACCAGCGTCAGTGGCTCGACGTACCTGGCCACCTTCTCGGCCGCCCGGCGCCAGAAGCCCGCGCCTGGCTCGACGTAGTCGAGCACTATCCTGGTCCTCCTCCTGACGGACGATGAGACCACGACCAGGCGCCGCCTCGAAGTGCCCGCGAACGCCCTTCCGACCAGCTCCGGGTCGCCCACCGTGGCCGAGAGCAGCACTAGCTGGAAGTCGCCGGCCATCCTGCGCAGCCTCTCCAGCAGCACGGCCAGCTGGACGCCGCGCTTGGTCGACACCACCTCGTGAACCTCGTCGATCACCACCCACCGGACGTTCCTGTAGTACTCGCGGAACCTAGTCGCCCAGTCGAGGTCTATCTCCAGGCTCTCCGGGGTCGTGACGACGATGTGAGGTACGTGCCTTAGCCTCCTGCTCCTCTCGGACTGCGGCACGTCGCCGTGCTTGCGCGCGACCCTGAGCCCCAGCCTCTCAGCCCACCAGCTCAGCCTTGCGTAGATGTCGTTTATCAGCGCCCGCAGCGGCGTCACGTACACCAGCGCGACGGGCTCGGGCCTCATCTCCACCATCAAGCTGAAGATCGGCAGGAGGGCGGCCTCCGTCTTCCCCTGGCCCGTGGGGGCCACGATGACCGTGTTGGCGCCGCTTAGCACCGCCGGTATCGCCTTCTCCTGGATCTCCGTGAGCCTCTCCCAGCCCAGCTCCCGGACCAGCTCCACCACCTTAGGGTGGAGGCTGCTGAGCGCTGTGTCCCTAGCTCCCACTCCCATACCAGCATACACCACTGGCTGACTGCGGCCTGGCCTAAGCGCCCCTAGAGGATGCTTCCGCAGTAAGCGCGCGGCGTACCCTTATTTGCATGCCGGCTTAAGTGCTTAGCGCGGTAGGGCGGGATGGGGCGCACCAGGAGGCACACGTGCCTGGTATGCGGCCGCGTGTTCCCTGAGGGCCAGGGCATAGTCGTCTCGCGGGCCGGCATCGAGCTACACTTCCACAGCAAGACGTGCCTCACGAGGTTCTTCAAGCTGTTCATTGAGAGGATCGAGGAGAGGGAGTTCAAGCGCGTCGTCCGAGAGCTCGTCAGGGAGCTCGAGGAGGCCAGAAAGGCGCGGGCGAGGGCTAAGGTCATTTAGCCGCTGCGCTTGAGCATCGAGAGGATGGACTCGATGCCCAGCTCGCGCGCGAGCTCCAGCGCCTTCCTCTCGGCCTCCTCCCGGCTCCCGGCCGAGACGTTGAGCACTATCGTCGTGCCCTTGACCCGGAACCGGAACCTTTTCTCCCCCAGCAGCTCGTACTCCTCTATCAGCTCCAGCTCAAGGCGCTCAGACATCGCGGCCTCCCGGCACGCACGGCGCCGGGTGCCGGGATATGACCCTGCTGGCGAGGTACCGGGAGCGCATCGCGGAGGTCCTGGCCCGCGAGTGCCGCGGCCTGAGCTTCAGCGAGCTAGCCTCGAGGGTCGCCGAGGGCCTCGGAGGCCGGGTCAACATGTACCTGCTCCGCCGGGCCCTTGCAGAGCTTGTTAGGGCCGGGGAGGTGAAGAGGCTACCGGACCGCGAGCGCCGGGTGATGGTTTTTGCGGTTCCACGTTGTGAGGGTCGACGAGGAGGCCGCGAGGCTGGTGGAGGAGGCGAGGAGGGCGCTCGAGAGGGTCGCGGGGATAGTCTCGAGGGGCTTCGAGACGGGGCTGCGAACGGGCCAGCTGGAGGACGAGCTAGCCAGGCTGGGAGACGCGCTCGAGGCCCTGCTGGCCCACGGCGTGACCCTCGTCGAGACCGCGCTGGAGAGGGTGAGGCTGCTCACCAACTACGCCCACGCGCTCCGGGTCCGCATACACAGCAGGCCCAGGTCCGAACACCTGTACCTCGCCCGCGAGTACAGCGACTTCGTGCGCCACCTCAGCTACGTACGCGAGGTCCTCGATCAGGTGGGCGCGATCATAAGTAGCTACGGGCAAGGCTCTGGAAGCGGGGCTTCAGCCTCCGGTAGGTCTCGCGCACGTCCTGCGGTATGACCTTGACCCCGGCGACCACCGGCATGAAGTTGGTGTCGCCGCTCCACCGAGGCACCACGTGTACGTGCACGTGGTCCTCGATGCCGGCCCCGGCCACGCGGCCTATGTTCACGCCCACGTTGAAACCGTGTGGCGACAGCACGTCGCGTATCGCCTTGAGCGACAGCTTCACAAGCTTCATGAGCTCGAGGAGCTCGTCGTCCTCCAGCTCCTCAAGGCTCGCCACGTGCCTTACCGGGGCCACCATGACGTGGCCCGTGTTGTAGGGGTAGAGGTTCATCATGACGAAGGCCCTGCGCGACCTTACCAGGACTAGGGCCTCGTCCTCGTCCTCCCGCAGGGCGCGGCAGAAGATGCATTCGTGCTTCTCCTGCGAGGCCCTCACCACGTAGCTGTACCTCCAGGGCGCGAAGAGCACCTCTAGCCCAGGCATGGGGTTGCGACCCCCGTTAGCGCCCGGACGAGGGCCCTCAAGGCTGTATCGCCCGCCACCAGGGCGAGCCCCAGGCCCGCGGCGATGAACGGGACCGCGGGCAGGCCGTACGTGACCCACACGGTGTCCTCGGGCCCTATGCAGCCGCGCTCAACATCGCGCCTCAGCCTCTCGCGGGCCTCCTGCGGGTCCTCGCTGACGTCAAAGGCCGTGTGCGCCCGGCCGCAGAACGTCAGCGGGTACCACCACCCCCTCATGCTAATAGCCTTCGACGCGCTGACGGGGATGGCTGTGAGGGCGTAGACCAGCCTGAGCCTGGGGGGCAGCCTCCGGAGCTCGCGCCGCGCTAGCGCGAGATTGCGCACGAGGAAGCCAAGCGCCACCAGCCCCTGGCCCACCGCTGAGTAGGCGACCACGGTCAGGAGGAGCGGGAAGACGCAGCAGGTGGCAAGGGGGTCAAGCGCGGAGGCCCCCCACACGATGCCGTAGGCCACGAGGTCCCCCTCGCCCAGCACGCGGAGTCTCACCAGCAGGTACACCGCCGCCATGACCGGCGCGTTGGCGGCAAGACCGTAGAGGAGCAGCGGCCAGCTGAGGTCGGGGCCCCAGAGCAGCTGCTCGGCGACAGCGATGGCGGTCACGGCCGCGAGCCCGGGCAGCATGAGCGCCGCCGGGACCTCCCTCCTAGCGACGTCGTAGGCCGAGGCCAGCGCGAGGAGCAGCAACGCCGCCCAGGGGGCCAGGCCCAAAGCCCAGCACCCCGCGCGGACCCCGGGGACCCGGCGTGCCCAGCCTTGAGGAGCTCGCCGGCTGCAGGATCATCCGTGAGCCCAGGGTCATCGAGCTGCCCCTCTCCGGCCGCACCGAGGCGCTAGTGCGCAGGCTCGCGAGAGCGGCCGGGGAGGTCGCCTGCGGCCGCGCGACCTACAGACTCCTCGTCCTTAGGTGCCGCGGCTTCCCAAGTTACGGGCTCGTGTGTGCCGCCGAGGCCTACACGGTCGCCACCGAAAACATCGTCGCGTTGGACGAGCTGAGCGGGCTCCGGCTGCAGCTGAGGGCTCCGGTGCTACGGCTCGACGGCTGCACCGCCGAGCTGACCTGGCGGCGTACGAGGTTCGAGCTCAGCTGCGCTCAGCTCGAGCGCTGCGAGGCCTGCGTCAAGGTCTCGGAGCGCCAGCTGGCTACTCTTCTGGATCGTCTATGCCGTAGTCGGTTATGACGAAGACGGTCTCGCCCTCAGGTAGGTGCGGCGCGTCCACTATCCTCGCGATCCTCTTGTTGCCCCTGCTCCTGCGGAGCTGTACGCGGACGCCGGGCGCGTGGTAGAGCACGTGGCCGCCCACCGGCTGGGTCGGGTCGCCGTAGAAGACGTCGGGCCTCGCCATGACCTGGTTGGTCACCACGACCGCCAGGTCGTAGATCTCGGCCAGCTTCGCGAGCTGATGCAGGTGCCGGTTGAGCTTCTGCTGCCTGGCGGCCAGGTTCTCCCTGCCCGGGTACTCGGCGCGGAAGTGGCTCGTCACCGAGTCGACCACGACCAGCTTGATGTTCTCCTTGGGTACTATGTTGAACAGCTCGTCGACTATGGCCATCTGGTGGTCGCTGTTTATCGCCCTAATGTACAGGATGTTCTCCATGACCTGGTCGGGGTCGAGGCCCCACCTCTTGGCCATAGCCTCGATGCGCTCCCAGCGGAACGTGCCCTCGGTGTCTATGTAGACCGCCTTGGCCACCCTGTCCGGGGTCGACAGCCCGCCCTTCTCCACGGGCAGCTGCACGTTCACCGCAAGCTGGTGGCAGATCTGCGTCTTACCGGTGCCGAACTCGCCGAAGAACTCCGTAATCGTCTTGGTCTCGATGCCGCCGCCCAGGAGGCTATCGAGGTTCCTGCTGCCGGTCGTGATCTTCTTGGCGGCCATGCGCTCCTTCTTCAACTCGAGGGCCGTCTTGAACCTTATGTCGAGGGCCTCGCGAGCCGCCTTGATTATCCTCTGCGCCGTCGCGAGCGGGATCCCCGTGACCGCCGCTAGCTCGTGCGGAGTCGCGACCGCTATCGCCTCTATCGTCGAGTAGCCGGCCTCTATGAGCTTGTTCGCCGTCGAGGGCCCCACGCCCGGTAGGTCGGTTATCGAGCGTATCTCCTTCTTGGAGCCGGAGCTGGGCATTACCTGGCCTCCACCCCCGGGCTGGGCGTGCGATAATACCCTAATATGTACTCTTGGGGGCGCGGCGAAACTAACCCTAGGGATACGGAGCTCCGACGAAGCTGAGCCCTCGCGCCCCGCCCCACCCTCCACCGCTGTGGGTAAATAGGGGCCGCGGGCGGCGCGCTGAAGGGAAGGCGTAGGTTGCGTGTACTGCTCGTGCACGCCAGGAGGTTCCGCTACCGCGTCACCGACAAGGCCGTGGAGGCCGCCGAGGACGTCGACGCGGCGAGGGCCGAGGGCCTCTTCGAGAACGCCCTGGTAGCCTTCGTCACCGTGGAGCGGGGGGACGAGCGAGGCGTCGACGACGTTGCGTCCCGGGCCGCCGAGGACATGGTGTCCGTGGCCTCCAAGGTCAAGGCGTCGACCATCGTCATATACCCCTACGCCCACCTGTCGTCCGACCTCGCGCCACCCCACGCGGCCCTCAAGGTACTCAGGGCGCTCGAGCAGGAGGTGCGCAGTCGGGCCGCGGGGTTCAACGTCGTGAGGGCGCCGTTCGGCTGGTACAAGGAGTTCGAGCTCCACTGCTACGGCCACCCGCTGTCGGAGCTATCGAGGAGCTTCTCGCCCGAGGCCGTCAGGACCAGGCGGGTGGAGAGGGAGTACCTGGTCGTCACCCCGCAGGGAGAGGTTTACGAGCCCGAGGAGTACCTGAAGCGCGCCGACCCGGACCTCGCGCGGCTCATAGAGAAGGAGGCCCTGGGCCGCGAGCTCGGCGAGGCCGAGTCGCCAATAACGAGGCTCTGCAGCAAGTTCGGGTTCGAGTGGGAGCCTCTCTCCGACTACGGGCACATGAGGTACCAGCCCCACGCTGCGTTCATGGTGGACGCCGTCTCGGAGTACTCATGGCTGGTGGCGAGGAGGCTCGGCATACCGGTGCTGAGAG
>WAQM01000094.1 GCA_015520245.1 Pyrodictiaceae archaeon | reverse complement strand
GTCATAGTGGCCGCCAACGCGCCGCCCCACATAAGGAACGACATAATGTACTACGCCAAGCTGAGCAACACGCCCGTATACGTCTACCCCGGCACTAGCGTCGAGCTGGGCATGGCGTGCGGCAAGCCCTTCATGGTCGCGAGCCTCGCGATAGTCGACCCCGGCTCCTCAAGGATAGTCGACCTCATAGTCGAGGCCTCGAAGCAGCAGGGCGGCGGCTGAGGGGTGGTGGCCGTGCCCGAGATCAGGCTAACCGTCGAGGAGATGAGGTACATGTCGCTCCTGCAGGACCTGACCGGGGCCGTGGCGCGCGACTGCATAATCGACCGTGAGAACAACAGGATCATATTCATAGTGAGGCCGGGCGACGCCGGTAAGGCGATCGGCAGGAGGGGGGCCAACATCAACCGGCTGAGGCAGCTGCTCAACAAGGAGATAGAGGTCCTCGAGTACGCCGAGAAGCTGGAGGACATGGTTAAGAACATCTTCGCGCCCGCGAGGGTGCTGGGCGTCAAGGTGGTCAACCGCGAGGGCCGCAAGATAGTCTACGTGACCGTGGACCCGAACGACAAGGGCCGCGCGATCGGCCGCGGGGGGCGCAAGGTCTCGGTCGCCAGGCTGGTGCTCAAGAGGTACTTCGACGTCGACGACGTGAAGATAAGGTAGGCCTAATTAGGGGCCGCGGCCGTGGCGGCACGGGGTGTGAGCGGTGCCGGGTAAGAAGGCCCCCAACGGGCTCTTCGCCGCCAGGAAGCTCAGGAGGAAGAGGCTGAAGTTCAGGTGGAGCGAGAGGGAGTTCAAGATAAGGATGCTAGGCCTCAAGAAGAAGTACGACCCGCTCGAGGGCGCGCCGATGGCCCGCGGCATAGTGCTCGAGAAGGTTGGTGTCGAGGCGCGGCAGCCCAACTCGGCCGTGCGCAAGTGCGTGCGCGTGCAGCTGGTGAAGAACGGCAGGGTCGTGACCGCCTTCGTGCCCGGCGACGGCGGCCTGCTCGTGGTCGACGAGCACGACGAGGTGCTGATAGAGGGCATCGGCGGGCCCCGCGGCAGGTCGATGGGCGACATCCCCGGCGTGAGGTACAAGGTCGTGACGGTCAACGGCGTGTCGCTGAAGGCGATCCTCGAGGGCAAGAAGCAGAAGCCGCAGAGGTAGCTCGCTCACTCGTCCTCCTCCTCTGGGCTCGACAGGCGCTCGCGCTCCCTCATCCTGCGCTCCATCTCCTCCTGCTCGTCCACGAGCCTCTTGAGCACGTAGATGGGCTTGTCGAACAGCAGCGCGAGGTATATCGCGTGGCTCGGTATCATCCTCTTCCTCAGCACTATGCCCCCGAGGTCGAACTCGGCCTTCGCGCTGTAGAGCCCGGTGCTGTAGTCGAGCTCGTCGACCACTACCCGGATGAGCCTCGAGCCCACCGTCTTCAGCTCGTCGCGGAAGTGGAGCAGCACCTCGAACACGCTCTCGCGGCTGCCGAAGTCGCTGTACTGGTCGGGGTGCTGGAGCTTGTTTATCGCCACGACGATCTCGTATGGCACCCCGTAGAGCGTGAAGCTCCTGCCGTCCTCGAGCGTGAGGATTATCACGGCCGTGTGCGGGGGGTTGGGGGCTATCATCGCCTCTACCTGCTCGGCCCGAAGGAGGAGGTCTGCGTCACCTGGCGGGGGCAAGCAGCTCACCGCCGTCTCAGCTCTCGGCCGCGGATAGCCACTAATAAGCCTGGTTGTCCGCGTCCTGGCCCAACATTGGGTAACGCTATTAGCTGGAGCCGGCGGCCCGCCGCCGGGGGCTAGGTCTTGGAGGCGGCGGGGGAGGAGCTCAGGATAGAGGTGCCCGAGATAAAGCTGTTCGGCAAGTGGAGCTACGAGGGGGTCGAGGTAAGGGATCCCAGCCTCAAGCGCTACATCTGCCTTAAGCCCGTGTGGCTACCCCACACCGGCGGCAGGCACGAGCACCGGAGGTTCGGCAAGGCCGAGGTGCCGATCGTCGAGAGGCTGATAAACAAGCTCATGAGGCCGGGCCGCAACATGGGGAAGAAGCACCTGGCCTACAACATCGTCAAGCAGGCGTTCGAGATCATACACCTGCGGACCGGCATGAACCCCATCCAGGTCCTCGTGCGGGCGATAGAGAACGCCGCCCCCCGCGAGGACGTGACGAGGATAATGTACGGCGGCATAACCTACTTCGTCGCCGTCGACGTGTCGCCGCAGCGCAGGGTCGACGTCGCCCTCAAGCACCTCACCGAGGGCGCGAGGATGTGCGCGTTTAACAACCCCAAGCCCATAGAGGAGTGCCTGGCCGAGGAGATAATAGCCGCCGCGAACAACGACCCGAAGAGCTACGCTATAAGGAGGAAGGAGGAGATAGAGAGGATCGCGCTGAGCTCGAGGTAGCGGCAAGGAAACGCTTATAAGGGCTCTTGGGTCGCTGGTGTGACGGCATAGCGAGAGGTGCCTAGGATGAGCGCCCCCCAGAAGCCCCACCTAAACCTGATAGTCATAGGCCACGTCGATCACGGTAAGAGCACGCTCGTCGGCCACCTCCTGTACAGGCTCGGCTACGTGGACGAGAAGACTCTCAAGACGCTGGAGGAGGAGGCGAAGAAGAAGGGCAAGGAGTCCTTCAAGTTCGCGTGGCTGCTCGACAAGCTCAAGGAGGAGAGGGAGAGGGGCCTCACGATAGACCTCTCCTTCGTCAAGTTCGAGACCAAGAAGTACTACTTCACCATAATCGACGCCCCCGGCCACAGGGACTTCATCAAGAACATGATCACCGGCGCCAGCCAGGCCGACGCGGCCATCCTGGTCGTCTCCGCCAGGCCCGGCGAGTTCGAGGCCGGCATGAGCCCCGAGGGCCAGACCCGCGAGCACCTCATCCTAGCCAAGACCATGGGCATCGACCAGATCATCGTCGCCGTCAACAAGATGGACGCGACCCAGCCGCCGTACGACAGGAAGAGGTACGAGCAGATCAAGGCGGTCCTCAGCAAGTTCATGAAGGGGCTGGGCTACGACCCGTCTAAGGTGCCGTTCGTCCCCGTGTCCGCCTGGACCGGCGAGAACCTGATAGAGCGCAGCCCCAACATGCCCTGGTACAACGGCCCCACGCTCGTAGAGGCCCTCGACATGCTCCACCCGCCCAAGAAGCCCATCGACAAGCCGCTGAGGATACCCGTGCAGAACGTCTACAGCATCACCGGCGTGGGCACGGTGCCCGTCGGCAGGGTCGAGACCGGCGTGCTCAAGGTCGGCGACAAGGTCGTATTCATGCCGCCGGGCGTGGTCGGCGAGGTCAGGAGCATCGAGATGCACCACACGCCGATACCCAAGGCGGAGCCCGGCGACAACATAGGCTTCAACGTAAGGGGCGTGTCCAGGAAGGACATCAAGCGCGGCGACGTGGCCGGGCACCCCGACAAGCCGCCGACCGTCGCCGAGGAGTTCACCGCCAGGGTGTTCATAATCTGGCACCCCACCGCCATAACCGTAGGCTACACGCCCGTGATCCACGCCCACACCGCTAGCGTCGCCGCCAGGATAGTCGAGATCATAGCCAAGCTCGACCCGAGGACCGGCCAGGTGATAGAGAAGAACCCGAGCTTCCTCAAGCAGGGCGACGCGGCCATAGTCAGGTTCAAGCCGATAAAGCCCATGGTGATCGAGAAGTACAGCGAGTTCCCGCAGCTAGGCAGGTTCGCGATGAGGGACATGGGTAAGACCATCGGTATCGGCGTGGTCGTGGACGTGAAGCCTGCCAAGGTCGAGATTAGGTCCAGGTGACAGCTCGCAACCGGTTTTTAGGGTCTAGCAGCCCCTCCTCGGCCGCGCTCGACGCCGGGGGTCCGAACCCATGGTCCAGAAGGCCGAGATAAGGTTGTGGAGCACCAACGTCGAGAGCCTGAACTTCGTCATCAGCCAGATCAAGAGGATAGCCGAGAAGGCCGGCATAAGGATGCGCGGCCCCATACCCCTGCCCACCAAGAGGCTCGTAGTGCCCACGCTGAAGCTCCCCCACGGGGAGGGCTCGAAAAAGTGGGAGAAGTGGGAGCTCAGGATCCATAAGCGGCTTATAATCATAGACGCCGACGAGAGGGTCATGAGGCAGATAATGAGGGTTAGGGTGCCCGAGGACGTCTACATCGAGATAAGGCTACGCTAGGGGCGGCTCGGCCGTCGGGGCTTCAATCACCGCTCATACCCGCCGAGGGGTTCTTCAGCGAAAGGGCGTCCTCACAGCCGCGAGCAATCTCGCGCGCTCACCCTCTTAAGCTCTTAGCGCTAAAGGCTATAGCTGGCCGGCCGCCGCGGAGACACCGGCGCCGGGGTGCCCGAGCGGTCCAAGGGGCCGGCCTGGAGAGCCGGTGGCCGAGCAGGCCGCGCGGGTTCGAATCCCGCCCCCGGCGCCACGACACCCATCTCAAACCCCAGGGAGCTAGAGACGTGGAAGGGAAGCGCTAAGCGACGTCGTTGGGAGGGGGAAGCCCCTCGCTAGCTCGCCAGGGAGCACAATTGAGGGCATGACTGTCACGCCCACGCTCGCCGCACCGACGGTCCTTGCCTGCGTACATCCCTTGAGCGCGCTGTGGTGAGCCCCTCAGCCGCAGCCACGGACTATCGCCCTCGAGATGTCGGTCATCATGTCCGCCACCCGCAATGCGCTCCAAGGTGCCTGCGGAGCGTTGACTGCTAGGCCTAACTCCAGGTCATGGCCTAGGCCTTAACCGCCCTACGGGTCCCTGATTCGCTGTAAGGGCGGGCAAGGGGCCCCCGAGGCTTTAGGCCTAGCTCCTCCCCGCGTTGTAACCACCAACAAACCTCTCTCGAACCGATTAGGCGCCGAGCCAGCTCGGCGAGGTCCGCGACGCGGTGCAGGCCGCGCCTCACTGGAGCACGCCCATCCGCTCCAGCCTCGCGAACGCGTCGTGCACCCTCCTCCAGCCGACGTCCAGGCCGCAGGCCTCCCTAGCCCAGGCGCGGACCTCCATCGGGGTCAGGAGGGTCACGCCTGTGCTCGCGATGTACTCGAGGACGAGGGTGACGGATGTCGGCCTCCCGCCTCTCTGGAACCTGCGCTGGTACTGTCCCTTGGAGGCTGCACCGCTGTGCAAGTATAGGGTGAGGGGGACAGCACTAGACCCTGAGCGGCTGGGGCTGGTCAAGGCCGGTGGCCCTCCGGGCGATGACGAGCCTTCGAGCGCCGAGCCTCCACTCCTCCCGGCCAACCCGGCTATTAAGACAGCGTGCCCCTTGTAGGCTCCGACGCGGATCCTTGCTACAGCGTAGCAATCCCTGGTCCGAGACCTTAAGAGCCTCGAGACCGGTCTTCCGGGGCCCTGGGGGCGCGGCGTGGCTGCTGTGGCCGCCTCCCTCGATGAACTCTTAGCAAAGCTCAAGGCTACCGCCGAGGTTGTTGAGAGGGTCCACCGCGAGAACCTTAAGCTGTTCACCGAGGAGGCGCTTAGGCTCCTATCGAAAGGCGACGTGCGCGACGCCGCCGAGAAGGCCTGGGCGGCCTACAAGAGCCTGCTAGGACTGCTCGCCGCCAGGAAGCTGCTGCCGGCGATAGAGGAGGAGGCTAAGAGGATAGCGGAGAGGAAGGGCGTGGAGGAAGCTAGGAAGTACGTGGAGTGGTGGGTGGAGCAGGGACTCCTAATACCATCGGCAAGGCATAAGCTCGACAGCATTGTAGAGGAGGTAGTGAAGGTTACGGGTGATAGGGAGATAGCGGTAAAGAAACGTGAGGCAGCACACCTACACGTGTTCTTCTACCACGGCCCAGACATAGCAGAGATGAGCGAAAAGGATGCGGCAGAGGCGGTCAAGGACCTGATAGACTGGGTGAAGAGGAAAGCCAAACAGTACGGGCTGCTCTAGTACGCGTAGGCGCGCATCATGAACTCTTCCTGGAGCCTCCGCAGCCCGTCCCCGGAGAGCTCCACCGCGGGGGCCGCCGTCCTCTCGGCACCCCATGTACGCCCTGACATCCTCGGGCCCGTAGAGCGAATCATTTCCACGGCCGCAACGAGCCCTAGAGCTCCAGCCCACGCCGCCGGGCCCAACGTCACCGCGCATAGGCTCACCCATGACAGCCCTAGGTCAGCGCTCATCCCTCCCGAGCAGTTAGTGACGTACACGGTGCGGGGC
>WAQM01000093.1 GCA_015520245.1 Pyrodictiaceae archaeon | reverse complement strand
GGCCCGGCGCCTCGCCGCGCCTCCTTAACCCCCGCCCGCTAGCCGCGCTCCAGCCACACCATATGCTCCATGACGCTTGAGAGCTCGGCGCTGTAGACCCCCACGTACGTGTCGGCGGCGCCCCCCACCCACACCACGAGGTCGGAATACCTGAGCAGCGCGCAGCCGTAGACCACGAGCGGCCTGTCGCCTGCCCTCTCGTAGAGCGTCCGGGGGGCGAGCAGGTAGTACGGGGTCACGGCGAGCAGTCTGCCCTCCCCGTCCACCACCGCGAAGCCGTGCCTGTACCCCTGGTCGTGGCGCGACACGCCGTGCCAGGCTACCAGGTAGGCGCCGCTCTCGAGCCTCACCGGGTTCGTGGACCACCCTAGCCTCCACTCCCACTCGGCGGGCGCCATGACGGGCCTCAGCGTCTCCAGCTCGACGTTGAAGGGGGAGAGGCTCGCCTCGGCGTACCAGAGGGCCCCCACCCCGCCGACCATGGGCCTCACGAGCATCCTAACGCGGCCCCCCTCCACGGCTATCGCCGCCCCGTTCTTCCAGCCCGGCAGGGGGTAGCGGGCGCCCCCCACGACGGCCGAGAGCACGTCGCGGCTCAAGCACCTCCACCCCCGGGTGTCCACCAGCGCGGCCGCCTGGTACGAGACCCTCCTCTGCTCGTCGGGGTCGGTGGCCGCGACGCCCGTGTAGAGGACCAGCGCCCTGCCACCGTCGAGGCGGTGAACGCGGGGGTCCTCCGCCCCGCGGCCCGACTCGAACCACTCGCTGGGCTCTATGAGGGTCCTGGCCCTCAGCGTGCCCTCCAGCACCGCGCCCTCGCGCGAGAGCAGCTCCTCGATGTCTAGGGGCTCGAGGACCGCTATGACCGACACGTACCAGTAGTACCCCACGACCACCCGGGGGATTATCGTCAGCCTCCGCCCCTCGAGTATGGCGGCCGGGTTGAAGACCGCGTAGGGCCTCAGCCCGGGCTCGAGCTCGACGGCCGCCGGCGGGATGTAGGCGTGCCTGGCGAAGACGTCACGCACCTCCGGCCTCCTGGGGGGCCTGGCCGCGTGGGGCAGCAGCGACCTCAGCTTCTCCTCGACCTCGCGCGGCGCCCTCATCGGCTCCGTGCTGCCCTCCTCTTGAGGATCTCCTCGACCTCGCGGGCCACCTTGCTGTCCCTCTCCTCGTACTCGTGGTAGCCTATGAGCTCGTAGAACTCGCTCCTCGTCATCATCTTGTCGAGCAGGGGCTTCTGGGTGCCGTGCTCCTTGATCACCCTCAGTGCCTCCCTCATCGCGCCCATCGCGACCCGGAAGAGCGTCACGGGGAATATGACTATCTTGTAGCCCAGCTCCTCGAACCTGCGCACCGTGATGTAGGGGGTGCGCCCGAACTCCGTCATGTTGGCCAGGAGCGGCGCCTTCACCCTCCTGGCGAACTCGGCGAACTCCTCCTCGCTCTCCAGCGCCTCCGGGAAGATTATGTCAGCTCCCGCCTCGACGTAGAGCTGCGCCCTCTCGATCGCGGCGTCGAGGCCCTCGACGCTCCTCGCGTCGGTCCTCGCGACTATGAGGGCGTGACGCCTCGCCTCGGCGGCCGCTCTGACCTTCTTGGCCATCTCCTCGGGGGGCACGAGCTGCTTGCCCGCGAGGTGGCCGCACTTCTTGGGCAGCACCTGGTCCTCGATCTGTATCGCAGCCGCGCCCGCCTCCTCCAGCTCCCTCACCGTCCTCACCACGTTTATCGCCTCGCCGAACCCCGTGTCCGCGTCGACTATTAGCGGTATCCTCACCACCCTGGTTATGTACCTGGTCATCTGCGCGAGCTCGCTCAGCGTTATTATGCCGAGGTCGGGCATCGCCAGGCTGCCCGTGAGCGCCGCGCCCGAGAGGTACGCCGCCTTGAACCCCATCCTCTCGACGAGGAGGGCTGAGGCCGGGTTGAAGACGCCCGGGGCCACGATGATGCCAGGCTGGCGCAGGAGCTCGCGCAGCACCTCGCCGGGGTGCCTCTCCCAGGGCTCGCGGTAGAGGAACGCCACCGCGGCCCCCGGAGCGCCGGCGTGGCGTCCGGCCCGGCCCTTTTAGAACACCGGGCGGAAGCGCACGGGCTTGCTCACGTAGCGCCCGCGTATCGGCACGCGGTGGCCGCAGCGGGGGCAGCGGTTGCCGCTGTCAAGGCCGTAGTAGGTGACGGTGTAGCCCCGCCTCTTGATCAGCACCTTGCCGCAGCGCGGGCACCTGGTGTCCTGGTACTCCTCGAAGGCCACGTTGCCTATGTACACGTACTCTACGCCCTCCCTCCTCGCGATCCTGTAGGCCCTCAGGAGCTTGCCGAGCTCGGTCGGGGGCTCGTGGTACCTGTTGGCTGGGTGGTAGCGGTTTATGTGGAGGGGCACCTCGGGTCCCAGCAGGTCCACGTGCTTGCCCACCACCCACTCCATGCACTCCTCGTCGTCGTTCGCGCCTGTCACCACGAGGTACACCATCTCGACGTGGGCGCCCATGTCGAGCGCCCGGCGCGCGTTGCGCAGCACGTACTCGGGGTCGGCGCCGAGGAACCTGCGGTAGGTCCGCGGGCATCCCTTGATGTCGATGCTGAATCCGTCGACCCCGGCCTCGACAAGCTCACGCAGCGCGCGCTCGCTGAAGTACCCGTTGGTCACGACCGTGGAGTAGAGGCCCCTCCTGCGCGCCTCGGCGCTTGCGTCGACGACGTACTCGAAGTGTATCCCGGGCTCGTTGAAGCTCGCGCATATGCCCTCGTCGCCCAGCTTGACCGCCAGCTCGACGAGCTCCCGGGGCTCGAGGTAGATGCTAGCGCCCGGGTCGGGCTCGGACCACGATAGGTGGTGGTTCTGGCACCAGGGGCAGCGGTAGTTGCAGCCCCAGCCGCTGAAGGTCAGCGATGTGCTGCCCGGCCAGTAGTGGAAGAGCGGCTTGATCTCTATCGGCCTGCTCTCCACCGCGCTTAGCAGCCCGTAGGTCTCGACGTACAGCCTGCCGCCGCTGCACACCCGGTTCCTGCAGAACCCCCTCATCCCCTCGGCCAGCGTGCACCTGCGCTCGCACACCCAGCACCTCACGAGCCTCCTGCCGGCCACCTCCACGGGCTGCCAGAGCCTGGCCTCCCGCCGCGTCAGGCCGCGCCTAAAGGCCTCGTCGCCGGGCAGCGGCATGGGCCTCCCCGGGTCACCGCTCTACCGCCTCCCGCGCTTAGCCGCAAGCAGCCCGGCGACTATTATCGGCAGGACCAGGGTCGCGTCCGCGTAGACCACCACGTGGCGCGCCCGCTTCCTTATCTTGCCCCAGCTGATCGCCTCGCGCGTGTGGGCCCCGCTGAGGCTCCCGTCGTACTCCACCGCCGTGGTCACGTACACCGCGCAGTCGAGCCCGTCGCGGAACTGCGCCCACCATATCGTGTGGTGCTTGCTGATACCCCCTCCCACCACCAGGGCCGACGCCTTCCTGGCCCTGAAGAACATGTCGGCCATCACGTCCTCGTCTCTGAACACGTTCACCCTCAGGTCGCGGTGGGTCTGGAGGTAGGTGTAGAGCGCGGTGCCGAACGCGCCGTCCAGGAAGCCCGGCACAATGATCGGCACGCGCCTCTCGTAGGCCGCCCTCAGTATGCTATGGGGGTCGTCGATCCTCCTGCCCATCTCCCACAGGATCTCGTGGATCGCCCACTCGCGGTCGCGTGCGAGCTCGTCGAGGACCTTGTACGTGAACTTCTCGACGCGGGGCCCGTAGTCGTCGACGGGGATGACGATGTTCCCCAGGCGGTGAAGGCCCCGGTCCCTCAGCTCCGAGTCGTCCAGCAGGAAGCTGCCGCGCAGGTACCTGCCGCCGGTGCCCCTGGCTACGTCGTGGTCCACGGTGCCGCACGTCGTCACGACCAGGTTGAACAGCCCCTCGCGTATGGCCTGCGCTATAACGCCGCGGACCCCCGTGGCCACGATGTTGGCCGTGAACGAGATCGCCCGGAGGTCGGCGTCGAGGCACGATGCGAGCACGTCCACGGCCTCGGCCAGGTGGCCGGCCATGAAGCCGTGGACGTCGCGGTAGAGGCCTATGAGCTGCTCGAGCGTCATGTCCGGGCTCACTGTCCTGTCGACGACCTCCTCGACCATGGCTTCTACCGGGCTACGTGAGAGTGCGAGTCCGCTATATGAGGCTGGCCCGGGGGCACCTCGACGACCGCGCGGCCGTAGACGCGCTCGAGGACCTCCGCCCTGAGCACCTCGTCGGGCCTGCCGGCCGCCACGAGGCGGCGCCTGAGGAGCACGACCATGGCCGCGTGGGGCCTCAGCAGCGAGGGGTCGTGGACCGACACCACGACCAGCCTCTCGCGGGCGATGCTGGCCAGGAGCTCGGCCAGCTCAGCGCGCCCCGCGGGGTCGACGGGGGCCAGGGGCTCGTCTAGGAGCAGCACCGGCGTCCCCAGCGCCAGCACGCGAGCCAGCATAACGCGCTGCCTGAGGCCCACGCTCAGACTCGCGACGGGCTTGTCCCACATGTCCCTGGGGAGGCCCACCGCCTCAAGGGCCCTCTCGGCGATGCTTCTGAGCCTGCGGCCGGCGAGGAGCCGGGGCCAGCGGGCCCTCGCGATCGACAGGTACCACTCCACGGCCTCCAGCGCGGTCAGCGGCAGGTGAACCTCGGGCGCCGTCTGGGGCATGTAGGCGACGAAGCGGCCGGCCGCCTCGGGCCTCCCGGTGACGTCCACCCCGTCGACCAGCACGCGCCCCCTCAGCGGCCTGACGAGCCCCGCCACCGCCCTCATGAGGGTCGTCTTGCCGGCCCCGTTGGGGCCCATGAGGAGCACGAGCCCGGGCCCCCTAAGCCTGAGCGTGACGTCCTCTAGCGCCACTGCGTCCCCGTAGGCCACTGTCACGGAGTCCAGCACGACCTCCACGGTCCCGCACCACGCCGCTTAAGGAGGGCCCGGAGCCCGCTGCGCGCCGCGGGGTCAAGTGCGTGCTGCGCTGGCTGGCCCTGGCGGCCGCCCTCGCGGCTGTCGCCCTCCTCGCGCTGGCGCTGGCGCCCCCGCGCCAGCCAGCCGCCTCAGGGCTCGTGGTGGTGGTGACCGTGCACGGCCTGGGGGCCGACGTGGCCGGGCTGCTGTGCCCCGGGGACACCGTGGCCGTGGTCGCGCCCACGGGGGACCCCCACGCCTACCAGCTGAGGCCGGGCGACGTCGAGCTCCTACGCCGCGCCGACCTCCTAGTCGTCACCGGCCACATGCCCTTCGAGAGGAGGGCCTCGGAGCTGACGCGGGCGGTGGTGGTCGACGCCGTGGCCGTATCCGAGGTCATCCGCGTGAACCCCGCCACGGGGTCCCCCAACCTCCACGCGGTCTACTACGATCCGCGCAACCTGGCGCGCCTGCTCCGGGCCGTCACCAGCGCCGCGTCGGCGCTGAGGCCCGAGTGCCGCGGCCACTACGCGGCCGCGCTGGACGAGGCTACGGCGCGGCTGAGGGAGCTCATCGACGCCTACGAGGGCCGCTTCGACGCTGTCGCGGCCGCGGAGGGCCCCGAGGTCCAGTACGCGGTCGAGTGGATGGGAGTCAGGGTGGCCTACCTGCTGAAGCCCGAGCATGACACGCCGCCAAGGCCGGCCGACGTCAGGAGGGTCGTCGAGGCCGTGGAGCGCGGCCTGGTCGACGTGCTGCTCGTGGTCGAGGGCTCGGAGGGCCGCGCGGCCGAGCTGCTGCGCGAGCTGGCAGGCAGGTACGGCGTCCCGCTGGTCGAGGTCCCGAGCCCGTTCGAGCCGCGGAGCACCCTTGATAAGCTCGTGGAGGTCGCGTCGAGGCTCGAGGAGGCGCTGGGCCGTGGTCGTGAGGGCTGAGTGGGTGGCCGCCGTCCTGACGTCCGCCGTCGGCTTCGCGTCGGTGAGCGCGCTCGTCGCGGTGAGGCGCGCCTACTTCCTCGCAGCCGGCCTCACCCACGCGGCCCTCCTGGCCGCCTCGGTAGGGCTCCTGG
>WAQM01000092.1 GCA_015520245.1 Pyrodictiaceae archaeon | reverse complement strand
GCCGACCCTCACCCGGGGGTCGAACACGAGTAGGAGCACCTCGACGGTGAAGAGGGAGACCACGACCAGGAACGCGGATATCACGAAGAACGCGGTCATGAGCGGGAAGTCCCAGTTAAGGAAGGCCTGGTAGGACAGGTAGGCTATGCCGGGCCAGTTCCCGACTATCTCGAATATTATGGCGCCGCCGAAGATGGTGGGCACAGCGTAGGCGAGCTGGACCATGAGCGGCGGCCTCACGTTGGGTATTATGTGGCGCCTCAGCACCTCCCTCGCGCTAAGGCCCTTGGCCAGCGCTGTGACCGCGTAGTCGCTCCCTAGCTCGCCCACGACGATCTGCCTCACGAAGTAGATCCAGGGCCCCGTCCAGGCCACCATGCCGGCGATGATGAGCGGCGCCATGTACCACAGCAGGTACCTGAGGGCCTCGAGGTCGAACACCTCTATCGAGGGGGGCTTCACAGGCAGCGGGAAGATGTAGGTGTCCCAGAGCCTCTTGGGCAGGTAGGCGAGGAAGTAGTACAGCAGCAGGAGGACGAGCCACGAGGGCACGATGTACGATATTATGCCCAGCTGGCTGACTATGGCGTCTATCTTGCCGCCCCGGTGCTGGGCGCTGTAGATGCCCAGGTAGTAGCCCAGGACTATGGGGCCTATCGTGAGGACGGTGTACAGCGACAGCGTGTAGGGGAGCCTCAGCGCTATCTCCTCAAGCACGGGCCGCTGGGTGAATATGGACACGCCGAAGTTGAACGTAAGCGTGTTGATCAGGTAGAGGACGAACTGGTCGGGGAACAGGGGCCTGTCGAGACCGAACCTCCTCATGGTCTCGTTTATCCAGAGGTTGAAGCGGGGGTCGTCCTGGGTCCTCCGCAGGGCGGCTATGACGGGGTCGGCCATGGGGTCGCCGCCGGCCGCGAGCACGGGCAGCACGCGGATCACAATGAAGTACATCATGATTATCGCGACGTAGGTGGCGAACATCCTGGCGCCCAGCTTGGCCACGTAGAGCCCGGCCGACATGCCGGCCTTGCCTCGCCCAGCCCACGCGGGGACATGCGGCCCGTCAAGGCTAAAAAGCTAGCGTGAGCGGCGGGCTAAACGCTCTAGAGCGGGGGCGAAAAGAGTAGAAAGAGCTTTGAAGCGGCGGGGCTCCTCAGCCGGCGCGCGGCCTGGCGAGGGCGGCGCCGGCCGCGGCCACTATGAGGGCCACGATCGCGACGCCCATGATGGCCATCGACATGTCGGCGGGCGCGGCGACCTCGGCCGGCGTCACCTGCACGGCCGGCGTCTTGACCTCGACCTCGGGCGCCGCCACCTCGGGCTTGCCCGGTATCACCACCTCGACCGCCGGCAGCCCGGGCACCTCGACCTTGGCGACCTCGACCTCGATCGGCGCCGGGGCGGCGGGGGCCGCGACGGGGCCCACGGTCAGCGTCCTCACCTCCTTGTTGGTGAGCTCCCACATGCCGACGGGCATCGACGCCTCGATGACCACCGTGTAGGTACCGGCGGGCAGGCCTGGCACCGACAGCTCGTAGACGCCGCCGCCCACGTGGCTAGCGGCCAGCGGGCCTATCGTCCTGGGCCCGACCAGCGTCACCCTGACCTCGCCCTCGGTCACCGGCCTGCCGAGGTAGTCGACGAGCTGCACCCTCACGGTGAACGGCTCGCCCTCGTCGACCCTCTCCGGCAGCTCGATGGACGCGAAGTGGACCGTCCTGTCGGGGTGCCGCCAGATGTACTCGGGGTACCACACGAACTCGGCGTAGGCGATCTCCCTCTTAACCAGCACGAAGGGACCCTGGCCTATCATCGCCGTGAGGCCCGGCTTGGTCGGGTGCGGCAGCAGCGACGGATCCTCGAGCGGGTTGGCCAGCTTCTCGAACACGTGCTTCGGCAGCACCCTCGTCTCCGTTATGCTGTAGATGTCGAACCAGCCGTAGTCGCTGAGTATCAGCTCAACCGTGGTCTCGTTGATCGCCCTCAACACGATTATGTTGTCGACCCACGGGTCGTAGTACCTCCTGGTCTTCAGCTCCTTGCCGAACTTCATTATGGTGTAGACGTAGTCCTCGGCGGTCATCTTCTCGCCGTCGTGCCACGTTATGTTGTCGTAGAACGTCAGCACGAACCTGTAGGCCTTGGTGCCGTCCTCGAGCGTCACCTCCTCGAGGCTCCAGTGCCTGATCAGCACCCCGACCCTGGGCTCCGCGTAGATGTTGTCGGGCCTGGGCACCATGGTCCACGCGTACACCCTGCTGATGGCGGCGGCCTCGGTCGCCCACAGGTAGGTGGCCGGGTGGAGCGTCGTTATGTCGACGGTGAAGTAGTAGCGGAGCGTGCCGCCGAACTTCTGGTCCTTGAACCTTATCGTGTTGAAGTTGAACCACGAGTGGCCCACGGGGTCCTTGAGCGGCGGCGCGTAGTCCAGCGTTATCGAGTCGCGGTCTATCCTGCCGCTCCACGCGGTGATCCCGACGCCGGTGTAGACGGAGATCCACGGCACGATCTCCTTCACGAGCAGCTCCTGCGCCTTCCACGCCCACTCGCGCGCCTCCTCCACGGTCTTGGCGTAGTAGAACCTCTCGAGCATCTCGTCGAGCCGCGTGTCGTTGACCCTCCACTCGTTCCAGCCGCCGGGCCTGATCTCCCTGCTGTGCCAGAAGTAGTACATGAAGATGGGGGTCCTGCCGACGTACCAGCCTATGATCCAGGCCTGCGCGGTGCCCGCGCCGACCCTCGCGTCGAGCTCCCTGCTGCTCACGGGCACGATCTTGATGCGGAGGCCTATCTTCTCCGCCTCCTGCTTCAGGTACTGCGCGATCCACCAGTAGACGGGGGACGTGGCCTCGGGGAGCGTGAGGAGCTCGATCTCGACTACCTTGCCGCCCTCCCTCGGGTCGCACCAGGCGGGCTTGCCGTCGGGCCCGACGCAGGGCTCGAACACCTGGCTCAGCAGCTCCCTAGCCCTCTCGGGGTCGTACGGGTACAGCTTCTCGAAGTCGGCCTCCGGGTTGACCCAGATGCCCTGGGTGGGCGGCGGTATGGTGGTGCACTTGACGGCTATGCCCCTGAGCGGCGACTCGGCGATTATCCTGTCCCTGTCTATCAGGTGGGCTATGGCCTTGCGCACCTCGGGGTACTTGACCGGCCACAGCTGGACGTTGAAGTGTATCGTCCCGAGGACCGTGAAGCCCACCGTGAATATTATGTGGGCGTCGGGGACGTTCTGCCTGATCCTGTCGAGGTCCCTGGGCAGCACGCCGACGACGTCAAGCTCGCCGGCCTCGAACGCGAGGATCCTCTGGTCGTAGCTCTTGATCACGGGCATCGTTATCCTGTCTATGTAGGGCCCGTACTTGTACTCCTCGGCGAGGCCGAGGGCGCCGGCCAGCGTCGAGGCCATGAAGACCGATAGCGCGAGGAGGGCGAGGTAGCGGCTCACCATACGCACCCCCAACTACCCGCCCACCGCGTAGGCGCCGTGCGGCGATGTATTAAGGCTTTCCCCGCGCCCCACGCGCGTGGTAAAGTATTAATTGCTAGTGGTCCCGGAGTTAACCCAGCCCACCGGAGCACCACGTGGTGGGCAGGTGCTGGGCCATGAGGCCCCTCCTTGCCGCCGCGGCGATCGCGCTCCTCGCCGTCGCGCTAGCGGCCGGCACAGCGGCCGCCGAGGAGGCGGAGGCGCCGCGGGTGGTCAAGTTCGAGGTGGACAGGACGACCGTTTACCGCGGCTACCAGACCATCGAGGTCGTCGCCTACATACTGTCCGAGGGCAGGCCCACCGTCGAGGCCAAGGCCGTGCTCGAGGCGGGCGTGCGCGTCGAGGTCGACCTGGCGCTGGTCAGGCTCATGGCGCCGGTCGAGGTGACGGTTGACAACGAGACGTACAGCGTCCGGTACATAGTCATAGGCAGGCTCCCCGTCCCCGTGGCCGCGTCGGTCGGCAAGGCGAGGCTGGTCGTGACGGTCAACGGGACGGCCGACGGCGTGAGCTTCTACAACGAGACCGAGTTCGAGATAACGGTGCTCAACCACCAGCCGGTGGAGGACGCCAGGTTCAGGGCCTACCTGGCCCTCGAGAGGGCCCGCTCGATCCTCCTGAGCGCCCAGGCGCTGGGCGTGGACGTCACCGAGGAGGTGGAGCAGCTGTCCCGCGCGGAGGCCCTGCTGGCTGAGGCCGACGACATGCTGTTCGTCCGCGGCATGGTGGAGGAGGCGGTGGCGGCCTACCGGGAGGCCGGCGCGCAGCTCGACAGGGTGGCGTCCTCGGTTCTCGTCAAGATGGCGGAGGTGGCCACCAGGCTCTCCGAGCTGGGCAGGCGGGTCGGGGCGCTCGAGGCCGAGGTAGCGGCGCTGCGCGAGGCCGTGCAGGACGCGGCCTCCAAGCTCGAGGAGCTCTCGCTCGAGGTGAGGGACTCGCTCGAGACGCTGCGGGAGGCCGTTGTGCGCTACGGTGACACCCTCGAGAGGTTCTCGCAGGCCGTCAACGACGCCATAACCACGCTCGCCGGCCAGGTCAGCGCGGTCAGCGAGAGCGTGTCGAGGCTGTCCGACGACGCCAGCGCGGCCATAGACGCCCTGGCGAGGAGCGTGGCCGACCTCAACAGCAAGGTGGACCGGGTGGCCGAGGCCCAGAGGGGCCTGGCGTCGCTGGTCGACTCGCTCCAGACGGCGGTGCTCGTCGTGGCGGCGGTGCTCGTGCTGGTGGCGCTGATAAACCTCGTCGCGCTGAGGAGGGTAGCCGCCCGCTAGGGCACCGTTAACCCGGCTTTTTCCTCCGCGCCCACTCGCACCGCCGAGAATTGGTTGGAGGCGGCCGCAAGGCTCCCCGGCTCATCCGGCGCGGTCACGCCGCGCCCCCGGCGTCGCCGGGG
>WAQM01000091.1 GCA_015520245.1 Pyrodictiaceae archaeon | reverse complement strand
GGGGGTGGATGCTCCCGGAGGAGGTCGTCGCCATCCTGCTGGCCGACGCGGTGCACTACCGCACGTCGCTGCGCAGCGTGGCCAGCGACTTCTTCGCGCAGAACCCCCACCTCGAGTACATGAAGCCCTTCGTGCGCTACGTCTCGCTCAGGGTGGCCAGGAACTACATCCTGCTCGACAAGGCGCTCGAGTGGCTCGGCTACGGGCCCCCCAGCCACTCGAGGAAGTGGATGCTGGCCCGGGTCCTCGCCTACGAGGCCATGTTCGGGAAGGTGAAGCGCAGCCGCCTCGACAAGCTCGCCCCGAAGGCGGGGGTCAAGGCCGAGGACGTGCTGAAGCTGAGGGACGTGAGGCCCCGCGACCTCGTCAAGGGGGTCGGGGGCCTCGACAGGCTCTCGGTGCTGTACAGCTTCCCGCGCTGGATGCTCGAGGAGCTCCTCGAGGCCAGGGTCCCCGACCTCCCCAAGCTCCTCGACGCGCTCAACCAGGACCCGACGAGGTGGATCCGCGTCGCCCCGGGCGTCGACAGGGACAGGCTGAAGAGGTCGCTGGAGGAGCAGGGCGTCGTCATCGAGTGGGACAGGGACCTGCCGGACGTGGCGATGATAGTGGAGGGGGCCTCGAACGCGACGAGGACCCGGGAGTACCGCGAGGGCCTCTACGTGCTCCAGGACAAGGCGTCGGCGCTCGTCTCCCACGTCGCGTCGCCGGAGGGCAGGGTGGCGACCGACGTCACCGCCGGGGGCGCGGTGAAGGCCACCCACATGGCCTGGCTCGGCGCCCGCTACGTCGTGGCCGGGGACGTGAAGGCGTCGAGGCTGAGGGAGGCGCTGAGGAACCGGGACAGGCTCCACGTCGGGCACCTCCTCGACGCGGTGGCGGCCGACGGCAGGGCGCCCCCGCTGCGCAGGGCCGACGTGGTGCTCGTGGACCCCCCGTGCACCGACATAGGGAGGCTCCAGTACGAGCCCGAGATCAAGATGTGGCTGACGAGGGGGGACCTCAAGTTCTACCGCAGGCTGCAGGCCAGGCTCCTCCAGGCGGCCGTCGAGGCCGCGCCGCCCGGCGCGGTGATAGTGTACAGCGTGTGCACCATAACCCGCAGCGAGACGGTATGGGTGCTGAGGAGGGTGCTCGAGAACAGGCAGGACGTGGAGCTGGTGAGGCCTGAGCCCGTGCTGGGCGAGGAGCCGCCGCAGGCCAGGGGGTCGCAGAGGCTCTACCCCCACGTCCACAGGACGCAGGGGTTCTTCATAGCCAAGATGGTCAAGCTATAGCCGGCGGGCGGGGGCGGCGGCCGCGGTGGCGCCGGTGAGGGCGGCGGAGCTGCCGGGCCACGAGGCCCTCAGGCTCATGCTCGAGGGGTCCCTCGACCCCGCCGACTACGTCGAGGCGGTGTACGAGAGGGTGAGGAGGCTCGAGCCCAGGATAAACGCCTACATAAGCCTGGTGAGCCCCGAGGACGCGGCCGCCGAGGCCGGTGAGGCGGTGGCGAGGGCGAGGAGGGGCGAGCGGCTCCCGCTGGCCGGGCTCCTGGTGGCGGTCAAGGACAACATCTCGACCCGCGACCTGCCGACCACCTGCGGGTCGAGGATGCTGTCCCGCTACGTGCCCCCCTTCGACGCGACAGTGGTGGAGAGGCTGAGGGCGGCCGGCGCGGTGATCGTCGGCAAGACGAACATGGACGAGTTCGCGATGGGGTCGACCGGCGAGACCAGCCACTTCGGCCCCACGAGGAACCCGTGGAGCCCCGACCGCGTGCCCGGGGGGAGCAGCAGCGGCTCGGCCGCCGCCCTCGCCGCCGGGATGGCGACGCTCGCGCTCGGCAGCGACACCGGGGGCAGCATAAGGCTCCCCGCCGCCTGGACCGGGCTCTACGGCCTCAAGCCGACCTACGGGCTCGTCTCGAGGTACGGCCTCGTCCCCTACGCCGAGAGCCTGGAGCAGATAGGGCCCATGGCGAGGAACGTGCGGGACCTAGCGCTCCTCCTGTCGGTGATAGCCGGCCACGACCCGCGCGACTCGACCAGCCTGAGGCGCCAGCCACCGCCCGCCGCGTACCTGGAGGCCGTGGAGAGGGGGAGGCGGGGGCTTAGG
>WAQM01000090.1 GCA_015520245.1 Pyrodictiaceae archaeon | reverse complement strand
GGTGAGGGTGCCGGGCGGCGATGTGGGCGTGGTCCCGTGGAGGCTCTACGCCGGCCTGACGGTCGGCGAGGAGATGAGGGTCAGGCTCCTCGAGCTGGTGGACGAGCTGTTCTCGGTCAGCGTGGAGGGGCCCGCGCGGCTGGAGCTGGTGCCCTTCTACAGCGGCGGCAGGACCTACGTCGCGGTGCTGCGGGGCGGCGAGCCCGTCGCGGCCGAGCTAACCGTCGTCCCGTACGCCGAGGGGGTGGGGGTGGAGGCCGTGGAGGTCTCGCCGGGCCTCTACGAGCTGAGGGCCTACTCGGCGTCGCCGGTGCTGGCCAACGTGACCGCCGTGGTGGGGGGCGAGGCGGCGTCGAGGGTCGTAGTAGTGGCCCCATCGGCGCCGGCCCGGCCGGACCGCATAGAGCTGGCGGGCCTCGCGGGCCTCCTGGGCCTGGCGGCGCTGCTGGCCTCTAGGCTGAGAGCAGCACCTCCCTGACCAGCGCCTTCACGGCGTCCGAGCTGCTGCCGGGGAGGACGCGGCGCGCGGCCCGGAGCAGCTCGGGCTCGGCGTTGGCGACCGCCATGAGCTCGACGCCGGCCTCCGCCATCTCCGCGTCGAGTGCCGAGTCCCCGACCGCGACCACCTCCCCCGGCCTGAGGCCAGCCAGCTCCAGGGCCTTGGCGAGCCCGCGGCCCTTGCTCGCCTCGATGGGCCTCACGTGCAGGGCGTAGCCGCTGAACGAGGCCTTGCAGGGCGCCCCGAGCCTCCTCAGCACGGCGCTCGCCAGCTCCACCACCCTCCTGGGGTCGGCGCCCCTCACCCTGAACGCGAAGTCGTACGTGCGGTAGGGGTTCTGCCAGCTGGGGACCAGGACGTCGGCGAGCTCCTCCTCCAGCGCCCTGGCCGCGTCGCGGCAGCTGCGGGAGCACACGCTGAGCACGGCCCCCTCGTCGGTGTCGCCGTGGAAGACCAGGCACCCGTTCTCGGCCACGTGGGGCCCCCGCAGGCCGAGGTAGCGGGCCAGCCCGACGACCACCGGCAGCGCGTTGCCGGAGACCAGCATGACGCGGACGCCGGCCCCCTCCACCTCCCTCAGCATCGACGCGAGCTCGAGGTCCAGGAGGTACCCGGGCCTGGACAGCGTGATGGTGCCGTCGACGTCGAGCGCCAGGCCGCGCACCCTCAAGGCCTAAGGCGCCCCCCGCCGCGACGCCCGCCCGCCGCCTTATCTGCGGCGCCGGCGCCGCGCCCGGGTGGTGCGCGGCTTGAGGGTGCGCGGCAGGGTGGTGAGGGGCCTGGGCGTGGGCCGCAAGTACGTGGCGCACCCCTACTACTCGGGGGAGCTCGGGAGGCTGCTCGGGTGCCGCCCGTACCCCGGCACGCTGAACCTCGAGACGGACAGCGACTGGAGGATGCTGGCGTCCCTGTGCCTCCCGACCCTCGTGAGGGAGGCGGTCTGGGACGGGGTGAGGCTCGGCGCGGTCTACGTGTGGCGCGTGGAGGAGCTGGCGCCGCTCCGGGCCCCGGCGCCGCCCTCGCTGCTCATAAGGCCGCTGCTCTCCAGGCACCCGCCCAACGTGCTCGAGCTCGTGTCGTGCTCCGAGCTCCGCCCCCTCCTCGCCTCCGAGGTGGTCGAGGTCACCGTGGCCTGCGAGAGGAACCCCTTCTACACGCGCGCCCCCAGGCTCCCGCCCCTCAACGCGGGCGATTGAACGTGGCGCGGCCCCCGCGTTGGGCGGAGCCCCTTTAGAGCGCCCACGGCTGAGCGCAGGGCGGGCGAAGGGCGTAGCGGTGAAGCCATGAGGGTGCTGAGGGTCGAGGGGGTCTGGAAGGTCTACCCGAGCGGCGTCGTGGCCAACCGGGGCGTCACGCTGGAGGTCAGGGAGGGGGAGGTGCTGGCCCTCCTGGGCGAGAACGGGGCGGGGAAGACGACGCTGGTCTCGATAATCGCCGGCTACCAGAGGCCGACGAGGGGGCGCATGCTGATCGACGGGGAGCCGTACGAGCCGCGGAGCCCCCGCGACGCGATGAGGAGGGGCGTGGTCCTGGTGCCCCAGCACCCGCGGCTCGTGGAGAGCTTCAGGGTGTACGAGAACGTGGGCCTCGCCCTGCGCGCCGTGGGGCGCCGCGTGAGCCGCCCGGAGGCCCGCAGGCTGGTCGAGAGGGTGGCGTCGGCCTACGGCTTCGACGTCGACCCGGACGCGGTCGTGGCCAGGCTGTCGCTCGGCGAGAGGCAGAGGGTCGAGCTGGTCAAGGCGCTGGCCCTGGACCCCTGGCTGCTGCTCCTCGACGAGCCGTCGACGCACTACACCCCGCAGGAGGTCGAGAGGCTCGTGTCGCTCTGCCGGAGGCTCGCGTCCGAGGGGCGCGCGGTCGTCTACATAACGCACAGGATACGCGAGGCCCTCGCCGTGGCCGACAGGATCGCGGTGATGAGGGACGGGGTCGTCGTCGGAGTCGTGAGGGCGCCGGAGGTGGACGCGTCGGGGCTCCTCGAGATGATGTTCGGGGAGAAGGTCAACCCCGAGAGGCTCCGGGCGAGGCCCCGGCCGCCGCGCCGCGGCTCGAGGCTGCTCGAGGTCGAGGACCTCTGGGTCCGCGGCCCCCACGGGGGCTGGGCGGTCCGCGGCGTGAGCCTCCACGTCGACGAGGGCGAGGTCGTGGGCGTCGCGGGCGTGGCGGGCAACGGCCAGCGCGAGCTCTTCGAGGCCGTGGTGGGGCTCCGGAGGCCGGAGCGCGGCCGCATCGTGGTGGCCGGGGTCGACGTGACCGAGAGGGGGTCCGACGCCAGGCTGGCGCTGGGCGTCGCGGTGGTGCCCGAGGAGAGGCTCGGGTGGGGCCTCGTGCCCGGCAGGAGCGTGGTGTACAACTCGGCGCTGGGCATGAGGTTCTCCGTGCGCGGGCTGGTGTCGCGGGGGCTGCTCCGCTGGTCGGTGGCCCGGGGCCTGGCGAAGCGCGTCGTGGGCTACATGGGGGTCGAGGTGGGGTCCCTCGACGACCCGGTCGACTCGCTCAGCGGGGGCAACATGCAGAGGCTGATGGTGGGCAGGGAGATACTGAGGAGGCCGAGGCTGCTGGTGGCAATGAACCCCACCGGCGGGCTCGACGCGGTGGCGGCCGAGAGGGTGCGGGGCGAGCTCGTCGAGCTCGCCTCGCGGGGCGCCGGCGTGCTGCTGTTCTCCGAGGACCTGGAGGAGCTGCTCGAGGTGTCCACGAGGCTGCTCGTGATGTCCCGGGGCAGGGTCGTGGCCGAGTTCGAGAGACCGTTCGACCCGCAGGAGGTCGCGGCGGCGATGGCGGTGTGAGCCTTGGGGCGCGGGCCGCTGGCGCACGCCGCCCTCGGCCTCGCGCTCGGGCTGGGCGTCGCGGCGGCCATAGCCTCGGCCACGCCGGCGGGGCTCGAGGGGTTCGCCTCCAGCCTCCGCGGCCTCGTCTCGAGCCCCGCCGCTCTCCAGGCCGTGGTGCTCATATCGGCCCCCATAGCGGTGGCCGCGGCGGGGCTCACCCTCGCCTACCGGGCGCGCTTCATAACGATAGCCTCCGAGGGCCAGGTGATCGCCGGCTCGGCGGCCGCCCTCTGGGTGACGGCCTACGCGGCGCCCGACCTCGACCCGGCGCTGGGCAAGGCGGCCGCGGTGCTCCTCGCGTCGCTCGCCGGCTGCGGGGTGGGTCTGGCGGTGGCGGCCCTAAGGGTCGCGCTGGGGGTCAACGAGATACTCTCAAGCCTCATGCTGAACTACGCGATCATGTACGCGGTAAACTACCTCGTGGCGACCGCGTGGAGGGTCGGGCCCTTCACGATCACGAGGAGCGTCCCCGAGCAGTACAGGCTCTCGTGGCTGGAGGCCGCCCTCGCCGCGGTTGCCGCGGCGGTCGCCTACTGGTTCGTCGTGCACCGCACGGCCCTGGGCTACGAGGCCGACGTGCTCGGCCGCGCCCCCCGTGCGGCCGCCACCTACGGCGTGAGGGCCGGCCGCACGATAGTCGCCGCCTCGGCGCTCCAGGGGCTCTCGGGGGGTGCGGCCGGCGCCCTCCTGATGCTCGGGCTCCAGCACACGCTCACGGCCATGTCGGTGCCCCCCGGGTACGGGTACATGGGGGTCCTCGTGGCGTGGCTCTCGGGCCTCGAGCCGCTCGCCTGCGCCCCCGCGGCCCTGCTCTACGGGTTCGTGGCGATGACGGCGAGGCTCCTCCAGGCGCACGGCGTTGGCTTCGGCGTCGCCCTCGCGATGCAGTCGGCGATACTGCTCTCCGTGGTGGCGCTGATCGGCGCCTCGAGGCTGGCGAGGAGGTGACGCGGCGGTGATCGAGCCGGCGCTCAGGGCGCTCCAGTACGCGGTCCCCCTCGGCCTGGCGGCGGTCGGCGAGGCGGTGGTGGAG
>WAQM01000089.1 GCA_015520245.1 Pyrodictiaceae archaeon | reverse complement strand
CCTATTGGGAGCCGGGGTCGCCTAGCCTGGCAGGGCGCCGGCCTGCTAAGCCGGTGGGGGTTCACCCCGCGCGGGTTCAAATCCCGCCCCCGGCGCCATTCTCTCCGTCGAATGCCCCAAACGGGCCCCTCGGTGCTACAATGGCTCTTCACCCCGGCGGTCCGCCCGCCCATCGAGCCTCAGCGGGGCCCCGCTTCCTCCGCGGCCGCCGTCCCCTAATTTCCGGTCCCTGGCGCTAGGCCTCGAGCACGTACGCCCTGGCGACCCTCACGCCACGTGACGCCAGGGTCGCGGCGCACCGCCGGCAGAAGCGATACTGCTTCGCATCGACGTCGGCGATGCTGTTGCTGAAGTTCATCACGCAGCCGCTTGTGGTGCAGTGCTGCAGGCCTAGGGCGTGGCCAAGCTCGTGGAGCACCTCCTTGAGGAGCCTCTCGCGGTACAGCTTCCTATCCTCCGAGGCTGGCCCCGTCGCCAGCCGGGGCGTGTACACCACGGCGACCCCGCCGCCGAGCACGGCCTCGCCGAACACGAAGTTGAGGCCGTCGGCGTAGGCGTCGACCCCGGCCACGATCACCAGGACGTCGACCCCGTAGCCCCGCCTCAGCTCCCTAGCCGCCTGCAGCACCAGCTCGCTCCTGTACTGCATCCTCGACCAGTCGAACCATTCGATGTTGGGCTGGAGCTGCGCGGGCAGGACGACCACGGTGGCCCCAGGCACGGCCTCCTCGAGCCTCTCACGGAGCCACGCCAGGTCGTCGAGGGACGGGTAGGCGAGCCCCTGGACGGCTATCCTCAACGGCGCCCTCCCACGCTAGGGCGTTAAGGCGACTTTAACGGGTTCGGCCGAGCCGGTCACCACGTAGGCCTCCCCGACGCCGAGGCGCTCCGCGTCGGCTAGGTCGAGGCCCGGCAGGGTGCGGGGCGGCGCGCGGAGCTGGTGCACGATTATCGTGCCCAGGTTAGCGATCATCGAGGCGGTTAGCGCGGATGGCTTGGAGGACACGAGGATCAGGCCAAGCATGTACTTGCGCGCCTCGGCCAGCAGGTGCTCGAACAGCGCCTGTGCGTGCTCGAGCACGTTGTGCGCCTCCTCGACGACGACCACTAGGCCCAGGGGGCCGCGGGCCACGGCGTAGTCGAAGAGGTTGCCGAGCAGGAGGGCCGCGTAGACCCTCTTGACGCGGGGGCTGGGGATGGAGGACAGGTCCACCACCACGGGCACCCTCTTCTCGCGCGCCAGGCTGACCAGATCGTGCACGCCGCTGCCCCTAACCCTGAACAGCCACGAGTAGCGGCTGAACGCTATCATGGCCAGCCTGCGCGCCAGCGCGGCCCACACCTCGGCCTCCGAGCGCGAGTAGCCGCCGATGACGTCCGCCCTAACCACGAGCTCCCACACCGTCTTAACGAGGTTGAGCAGGGAGACGATGCTGTTGTCCCTCTCGACGACCTTCAGCGCCTCGCTCAAGCGCCTGCCGCCCTCGGCGTCCAGCCTCAGCATGTGCTGAGCGGCGGCCACGGGCAGGCCCACGACGAGGCCGAGCACCATGTGCAGCGCGGTGACCTGGTGCGCGCTGAGCGAGAGCGCGTGCCGGAGCGTGTCCAGCACCAGCTCGACGTCGAGCTTCTCGCTGACGATGGACACCGCCGGTAGCAGCTTGTCGGTGAGCACTTCGTAATCGACTCTGAGCCTCGCTAGGTAGAGCGGGTACTCCCCGGCCCAGTCCAGGACTATCGTGGGGACCCTGTTGACGTAGAGCTCCCGCACCAGTATCGCGGCGGTCGTTGTCTTACCCGAGCCCGTGGAGCCGAGCACACCCACGTGCCTCCACACGTCCTCCAGTCTCAAGCCGAAGGGCACGCCATGCTCGTCGACCCCCAGCACTATGTCGTGGGCTGGCGCGGGCGGCGGCAACGGCACGGCGCAGCTGGGGTCCAGGTCATCGGCGCTGAGGCCCCTAGCCCTCTTGACCGCGCACCTCCCCCTCCAGCAGGTGATGGTCACCTCGCAGTCCTCGGCGCACAGTAGACCCCGGGGGCCTGGGGCGCTGCAGCCGCTGCTCAAGCGGCCCCCGCGCTAGCCTGGTGCTAGCCGGCCGAGGCCCGGGGCCTCCCCCGAAGCTAACCGGCCGGCGCCGAGGTTGTGGTTGTAGGAGAAGGTGGTGGGGCCGCCGGGATTTGAACCCGGGACCACCAGCGATCCGGTGGACCCGCCCGGCGGCGGGGTCCACCCCCAGGCTGGCATCCTCCCAGGCTAGACGACGGCCCCACCGCCGGCTTCCTCGCGCGCGGCGGGAGGTTTATCAG
>WAQM01000088.1 GCA_015520245.1 Pyrodictiaceae archaeon | reverse complement strand
GGGGTAGCCCACGGCGCGTCACCCCGGGGCGCTCCGCCTCGCGCGGGCTATCGCCTCCATGACGTCGAGGGGTATGTGCCTGACGAGGCCCTCGCGCACGAGCAGCTCGAGTTTCCTCCTCGCGCTCTCGATTATGGCGCGCGCCCTCTCGTACTCCTCCTCCCTGCTGACCTTCACCCTGGCGACGCCCTGCTCGACCGCCTTCATGGCGACCGCCGTGGCCACGCGCGGGTAGACCTCCCACTCCTCCATCCTGGGTAGTATGTAGTCCTCGCGGAGACCCCTCTCCTCGGCGAACCTGGCCAGCTCCTCGGCCGCGGCGATGGCCATCTCGTCGGTTATCGTCCTGGCGCGGACGTCGAGCACGCCGCGGAAGACGGCCGGGAACGCGAGGCTGTTGTTAACCTGGTTGGGCAGGTCGCTCCGCCCCGTGGCGACGACGCGGGCGCCAGCCTCCTTGGCCTCCCACGGCCATATCTCGGGGATGGGGTTGGCCTCGGCGAAGACTATGGGGTCCCTCTCCATCCTCCTTATCCACTCGGGCTTGATGACGCCTGGCCCCGGCCTGGAGGCAGCCACCACCGCGTCGGCCCCGTCCAGGGCCTCCGGTATCCCGCCGCCCCGGAGCCTGTTCCACCCGCCGTCGGTCTCCACCGCTATCTGGTACTTCCATGGGTTGCTGACCATCAGCCTGTCGATGTCCTCCCTGTCCGGGTGCAGCACGCCCTTGGAGTCGACCACGACGATGTTCCTGGGGGGCACGCCGTAGGCCTTGAGGAGCCTGTACAGGGCTACGTTGGCCGCCCCGGCGCCCACCAGCGCTATCTTCATCCTCCTGAGGTCCTTGCCGACGATCTTCGCGGCGTTTATGAGGCCCGCGAGCGTCACCGTGGCGGTCCCCTGCTGGTCGTCGTGCCAGACCGGTATGTTGAGCCTCCTGCGCGCCTCGTCGAGGAGGTAGAAGCACTTCGGGCTCTCCACGTCCTCCAGGTTGACGCCGCCGAAGCTGGGCTCCAGGAGCTCGAGGAGCTCCAGGAACTTGTCGGGGTCGCGGGCCCGGTGCACGATAGGGATCGCGTCGACCCCGCCGAGCAGCTTGAAGAGGAGGGCCTTGCCCTCCATAACCGGCAGGGCCCCCTCGGGGCCTATGTTGCCGAGCCCCAGCACCCTCGTCCCGTCGCTCACCACGGCGACGACGTTCCAGCGCCAGGTGAGGTGGAAGGACTCGTCGGGGTCCTCGGCGGCCCTCCGCGCCGGGCCCGCGACCCCCGGCGTGTACCAGATCGAGAAGTGGTCCTGCGTCTCGGCCGGGACCTTGACCATGACCTCAATCTTGCCCTCGTAGAGCCTGTGGAGCTTGAGGGAGAGGTCGTACCAGTCGACCCGCTCGCCCAAGCAGCCGGCACCACCGGTTCCGCACGCTCAGCTGTGCAGGAAAGGGTTCAAACGCTTACCGCAGGGGGTGGGGCAACCGTTGGCCTAGGCCAGCTCGTGCTCGGCGGTCACGAGCGCCATGTCGACATACTCGAGGACCTTGGCTAGCTCCTCCTCCAGTGTGCGGGGGTCGGCGCGCGTGATGACGCGGCCCTCCTGGGCTATCCTACAGTACTCCCGGACCCTGGCCGAGGCCTCGTACGTGCCTATGCGGCGTGCCATCTGCACTATCTCCTCCTTGTCCATGCCGGCGAGGGGGCGCAGTATCAGGGGGACCGGCAGGCTCCTGGCTAGCACCCTCTCCAGCGCCGAGAGGTTGCCCAGCGTCTGCGTGGAGACCTGGCCGAGGGACTCGCCGGTCACCAGGGCCTGGTAGCCCCTCTTCTCGGCGAACCTCGACGCGTAGATGTACATGGCGGCGCGGAGCACCACCTGAGCGTACTCGCGGCGCACCTTCGCGGCTATGATGCCCGTCACCACCCTGAAGTCTACAGCGTAGAGCTTGGGTCTGTACCCGTAGAGCCAGCGGGAGGCCAGCACCTTGGCGACCTCGAGCGCCTCGTCGAGCGAGCGCGGGTCGGCTAGGATGTAGTGGAGCAGGTCCACCTCGACGCCCCTCTTGGCGGTGAGCCAGGCGGCGACCGGCGAGTCTATTCCGCCCGAGAACAGGACGAGGGCGCGGCCCTCGACGCCGACGGGCAGCCCGCCCGGCCCGCGCTCGAAGCCGCGGTGGACGAAGGCGCGGCGGCCCCTCACCTCGACGTGAACCTCGACCTCGGGGTTGTCCAGGTCGACACCCGCCGAGTACGGCTTGAGCCTGGCGCCGACCTCGCGGGCGACGTCGAGGCTGGTGAAGCCCTCGGCGTGGGCCCTCCGAGCCCTCACGGCGAACCTCCTGCCCTTGACCCACTCAGCTGCCACCTCCTCAACCCTGGCCGCCAGGTCCCCGAGACTCTCGTACTCGAACGCATAGGCCACCGTGGCGCCGTGGACCCCGAAGACGCGGAGCAGCACGTGGAGCGCCTCCTCGAGCTGCTCGGTCCACACCAGCAGCCTGCCGTCGACTACCTCGACCTTCTCGTACCCCACCCCGTTCCTCTCGAGGGCGTCGCGCACGTTGGCCACGAGGCGCCTCTCGAAGCGAGGCCTCGTGCGCTCGCTCTTGAGCGCGACCTCGCCGGCCACCGCGGCTAGCACGAGCCTCTCTACGCCCTGCATACCTTCTCGCACCCCTCGGCTCGCAGCTCTACGAGGTGGAACTCCATCGCGTATAAGTCTACCACCAGCAGGCGGCCGGCCAGCGTCCTCCCGAAGCCCGTGAGCAGCTTGATGGCCTCGGCGGCCTCGATCAGCCCCAGCACGCCCGGGGTGAAGCCGACCACGGGGAAGGGCTGGCCGGTGTCACGCACGCCGGGGAAGATGCAGCGGAGGCACGGGGTCCTGCCGGGGATCACCGTGGTGGCCTGCCCGTAGACCCCGTAGATGCCGGCGTGAACGAGTGGCTTCCCCAGCCTCCAGCAGACGCGGTCCAGCATCATCCTGGTTGACCAGTTGTCCAGCCCGTCCACGACGACGTCGGCGCGCCCCACCAGCTCCTCGGCGAGACCTTCGTCCAGGCGCTCCGCGTAGGCCTCGACCTCGACGTCCGGGTTGGCCTGCCTGAGCCTCTCGGCGGCAACGAATGCCTTAGGCTTCCCCACGTCCTCGTCCCTGTACAGGATCTGGCGGTTGAGGTTGGTGGGCTCCACGGTCTCGGAGTCGACCAGTATGAGCCTGCCGACCCCCGCCAGGGCTAGGTAGAGCGAGGCCACGGTGCCCAGGCCGCCCACGCCGACCACGAGGACCGTCGAGCGCCTAAGCCTCTCCTGCGTCTCCCGCCCCCACAGCCTCAGCTGGCGGTCGTACCTCTCCCAGCTTCCTCGGTACCCGTACGCCATCGCCCAGCACCCAGTAGTCCCCGTCGCTCCTCCTCTCCAGCTTGAATATCGGAGCCCTGTGCTTCACCTCCTCGAGGACGTCCGCCGCCACGCGGAACGCGGTTCTGCGGTCGCGGGCCGCCACGAGCACGTATATCGTGGGCTCGCCGGGCTCGAGGCCCCCCACTCGGTGGTAGACGACGACATCGGTCACGCCCTCCCGCGCAGCGTGCTTCTCGGCTATCTCGCGCAGCGTGCGGGAGGCGGCCGGCTCGTAGGCCTCGTACTCGAGGCGGAGCACCCTGCTGCCCTCCACCACCCCCTTGACGAAGCCCACGAACACCACCAGGGCCCCCGCGCCCTCCCTCGAGGCCCTCGAGGAGATCTCCTCGACAAGCTTGTCGAGGCTCACCCTCCCCTCGACGACCCTGGCCTCAGCGCGGCCGCCGGAGGCCGGAGGCAGGATGGCAACCTCGTCCCCGTCGCTAACCTCGTCGCCTGGCCCCGCCTGCCTCCCGTTCACCATCACCACGGGCTTGAGCCCCCTCTCCTCCAGCACCCTCACCGCCCTGGCGAGGCCAGGCGAGGCGCGGAGCGCCTCCTGCACCACCTGCTCGACCCTGGCCCGCCGGCCCGGTAGCTCGACCTCGAGCTCGCCGGTGCCGGCCATCTCGCGAAGCATCGAGAAGAGCCTGACGCGGACGCGCACCCGCGCCCACCGGGCCTGGCGCCGCCGCGCGGGCGGTGAAAGCAGTTGGGGTCAGCTCGTCGTGAGGTCTGCATCCCCCGCCCCGCACGGGGCTCTGGCTGGGACGGCTTCATCACCGGGGCTCCTGTATAGCGCGCTTGGCCCTCTTAATAGTTCCAGCAGTGCGGACGGGTACTATGAGCGCCCTCCTGCCGTCGACGCGGCGGACCATGGCCAGGGCGGCGAGCACGACGTACTTGGTCGTGTTGGTGGCCCTGACTATCCCAGCCGGCTTCTCGGGGTCGTAGTAGACGAGGCTCACGTTCGCCTCCGCGAGGCCGAGCGCCCCCGCCAGCCTGCGCACCGACTCCCTTATCGCCCTCTCCAGCCCCTCCGGTGACGGGGCGCGCCCGTCCTCGGTGACGACGTAGAAGGCTATGTAGCGCCTCCTGGGCCTCCTCGACGCCCTCTCCAGGGCCCGGACCCCCCTCCCGGCCCGCGCCAGCTCGCCCAGCGCCCGGGCGAGGAGCGCGTAGGGTGGGACCACCCTGCGCTCGACAAGCTCGCTCAGCTCCCTTAG
>WAQM01000087.1 GCA_015520245.1 Pyrodictiaceae archaeon | reverse complement strand
CGGGGAGCCCGACCACGAGGACTAGCATGGGCACCTTTATCACGCCCCCACCTATCCCGAACATCGACGAGGTCATGCCGGCCGCGAAGCTGAGCGCCGAGGCGGCTGCGAGGCGGGCCGGCCCCGTCCTCGGGCGACGGGGGCTGGCCTCGTTCACGCGGCTCCGCAGCGCGAACGCCACGCCGAGGAGCACCAGTACGATGCCGAGCATCAGCAGCAGCTCGGCGCTCTTCACCCTCCCAAAGACCTCCACGCCGGCCAGCGCGCCGGCTATCGCCGCCGCCTCGAGGGGCACGGCCACCTGCCACTCGACGAGGCCCCTCGAGAACAGGTAGCGTAGGCCGCCCGCGCTCGTCCCCAGCACCGCCACGAGGCTCGCCGGTACGGCCTCTTTGACGTCGAAGCCCGCCAGGACCATCGCGGGTACCATTATCGCGCCGCCGCCTATACCCAGCAGCGTGCCGACGAAGCCCGCCGCGAGGCCCACCGCAAGGGCGAGCAGGTAGTTCAGCACATCGGCCCCGCAGGGGCCGGGCCCGGCCCAGGATAAGTGCCGCTCGGCCTTCGTTCCCATCATCACGCCTCAGCGAAGCCAGGGCCTCACCATGGCGGCTCCGCTTGGGGGCCGTGCCGGCCGGGCTCAAAAACCCTTATTAATCCATGGGTGCGAACGCACCACACCGCACACGGCGACGACCGGAGTAGTGAAGGGAGGAGGATGAGCCATGTCCAAGCCGTTCTACGTCAGGTTCGAGGTGCCGCCCGAGCTCGCCGAGAAGGCGTACAAGGCGCTGGAGATAGCGAGGAAGACCGGTAGGATAAAGAAGGGCACCAACGAGACGACGAAGTGCGTCGAGAGGGGGCTGGCCAAGCTGGTCCTCATAGCCGAGGACGTCGACCCGCCTGAGATAGTAGCGCACCTGCCCCTGCTGTGCGAGGAGAAGAAGATACCCTACGTGTACGTGCCCAGCAAGAAGAGGCTCGGTGAGGCCGCCGGCATCGAGGTGGCGGCCGCGAGCGCCTGCATAATCGAGCCCGGCGAGGCCAAGGACCTGGTGGAGGAGATCATAAAGGAGGTCAACGAGCTCAAGGCGAAGGCCACGAAGTAGCGAGCGGGTAAACAACGGTGGGGGCGCGGCGCCGGCCCACCCACTTTTTCTCGCGGCCCCCGTGATCCGCGGGCGCCGCTATGGGCGCCTGCCCCTGCCGCTCCTCGGCGTCCAGCGCGGCCTCCCGCGCCCGCGGCCGGCGCCGCGGCGCGGCGCCTCCGGGAACTTGTCGGGTATCTCCTCAGCCTGGGGTACCTCCTCGTCCGGTATCCTCCTGATCGTCGACTGCGCCCCTGCGTTCAACACCACGCGGCCCCGGTAGCTCGTGGTCCACGCGTTGATGATCTCGACCGCGTCACCGGGGCTGAGGGTCCCCGCCTTGCGGCCCCACAACGTGAGCTGCACGCGGCCCGTCGCGTCGCCCACGACGGCCTCGCTAATGGTCCTCCTCCCGCTCCGCGTCTCGATCTCGCGCGGCGCGGTCGCCTCGAGGACCCGGACCCTCACGTTAACCCCGTTCATCCCTGGGCGGAGGGAGGCCACCTCTGTAAACTCTCGGGCCTCGGACATGGGTATCGTGTCTCCGGCTCGCGCGTACGGGCGGTGGGGGCGCGACGCACATCTATAATACTTTTCGGCGCCCGCTCGCGATAAAGGCGGCCGCCCTCCCCGGCAGGGCTCGGGCCGTGAGGACGCGCCTGCCCGGTTGCGTTCCCTCGCGTAGACCGAGAGGGATGACAGGACCCCCCTTCACCGAGCCCTAAGCCCTGGCGACGAGGATGCCGTCCTTGTCACTGATTATGGTTACGACCAGCAGGTCGCCCACCTCAACCCCCCTGGCGCCCACCACCGTGACCAGCCTGTCGCGCTTGAGGGTTACGGCTAGCACCTCCCCGCGGAGCCAGCCCGGCGCCGCGACCTGCACCTTGACCCTGTCGCCGCGGCGGTAGGGCGTCGGCACGCGCCTCGCGTACCTCATCCCCCACTCCTCCATGCTCCAGCGAAGCCTCGTGCCCAGCCTCCTCTCCATCTCGGATAGCCACTGCCAGAACTCAGCCCAGCTAGGCTCCCTCACGCCGGCGGGCTTGCGGCCGTGCTTGTGGGCTATGTACTTCTGCACCGTCGCCGGCGGCCAGCGCTTGCCGGCGCCCAGCTTCAGCGCCCACCTGATAACCTCCGCCACGTCGTCGTCGTTCACCCCCGGCAGCCACACGGGCGTTACGTGAAGGTCTATCGGCGTGCTCGTCACTATGTACTCGGCGAGCTCCACGACCCTCCTCACGTCGAACCACGGGACGCCCGCGAGCCTCCTCGCCTTCTCGGGGTCGAGGGTCTCTATGCTAAGGTTTATCCGGTCGAGACCCGCCTTCGCCAGCTCATCCACGAGCCTGCGGGTCAGCGGCGCCCCGTGGGTCTCCAGGGCCACGCTCTCGACCCACTCGCTCGACTTAAGCTTCCGGACGAGCTCCACGATCCAGGGGTAGGTCAGCGGGTCCCCCACGCCGTCGATGAGCGCCTCGACGCGGACCCCCTTGACCCTGGCGACCTCCTCCACCCAGTGGGCCAGCCAGCCCGGGTCGACGATGAACTCGGCCGCCCTGCGCCTGGAGGCCGGGCCCGCGTCGACGCTGCAGAAGATGCAGCTTATGGGGCACAGCGTGGTGGGCCTCACCTGCAGCACGTTGGTCCCGCGGTCGATAACGCCTATGAAGACGGCACCGAGCAGCGGCGCGGGCTCGGTCACCTCGACTAGGGGGCGTCCCCACACGGAGCCTCTGACCCTGAAGCCGAGCTCCTCGAGCGCTTCACGCCTGCCCACGGCGCGCCGCCCACCCCCGTGGGGGCTCGGCATAACTCTGACCATTCATCGCCGCTGGGCATCCTACTTGCCGGGTACTCCTCACCGCCCCGTCCGCTCGGGGCCGGGGGAACCGTTATCAGCCGTTACGGGGAGCCCGCCCCCGGGTGAGCCTATGGAGGAGGTCGTCGAGGCCGCGGGAGCGGGGGCCGAGTGGGTCAAGAGGCTCGCCAAGAAGCTCGAGGAGGCGGGCGTGGAGCACGAGTACGAGGGCGAGTCGCTACGCCTCCACCTGGGCGAGCTCGTCGTGGAGGTGACGACGCACCCCGAGGGCGGCTTCATGGTGTCAATGCAGGTGCCGCTGCCCGGGGGCTCGGAGGACAAGCCGGACCAGTACGTGAGCGCGTTCGCCAACGCCGTCAAGCTGTTCCTCCGGCTAAGCGGCGACGCCGAGTATCAGCTCGACACGAGCCTCCCCGACTACCCCATGCTGTACATGGTGCGCAGGTATAGCGACCCGTGGAAGATGGTCGACGAGGTGGCGAGGGCGGTCTCGGAGCTGGCCAGG
>WAQM01000086.1 GCA_015520245.1 Pyrodictiaceae archaeon | reverse complement strand
CTTCCAGCGCGGGTCGACGTGCTCGTGCCACCACTTGGCCACCAGGTCGACGTAGGCCGAGTAGCTTATGATCCAGTTTATGGCCGGGTAGTGCCTGCTGTAGGCCAGGCTGGCGTCGAGCGCCCAGAACACCCTTATGAACCTCCTCGTGTTCGAGGTGACGGGCTCGGTGAAGTCGCCACCCGGCGGCGAGACCGCGCCGACGACGGTCACGCTCCCGACCCTCCTGGGCCTGCCGGGCACGACGGCGCGGCCGGCGCGGCCATAGAACTCGGCCAGCCTGGAGGCCAGGTAGCTCGGGTAGCCCTCCTCCGCGGGCATCTCCTCCAGCCTGCCCGCGATCTCCCTGAGAGCCTCGGCCCAGCGGCTGGTGGAGTCGGCCACGAGGAGGACGTCGTAGCCCATGTCCCTGTAGTACTCGGCGATCGTTATGCCCGTGTATATGCTGGCCTCGCGGGCGGCTACGGGCATGTTGCTGGTGTTCGCTATCAGTATCGTCCTCTCCATGAGCGGCCTCCCGGTCCACGGGTCCTTGTACTTGGGGAACCTCACCAGCACCTCGGTCATCTCGTTGCCGCGCTCGCCGCAGCCGATGTAGATGACGACGCGCGCGGCGCTCCACTGGGCGAGGCTGTGGAGTGTGACGGTCTTCCCGGTCCCGAAGCCGCCGGGTATCGCGGCGGTGCCGCCCTTCGCTATCGGGAACATCGTGTCTATGACCCTCATCCCGGTAAGCAGCGGCTCGACGGGGTCCAGCCTCTCGACGACGGGCCTCGGCCTTCTGACGGGCCAGCGCTGCATCATCTTCAGCTCGCGGCGGCCGCCGCCCTGCACCGTCACCACGGCTATCGTGTCCTCGACCGTGTAGTCGCCCTCGGGCGCGAGCCACTCGAGGACGCCGTGGACGTCCGGCGGCACCATGATCTTGTGCTCGATGAGCGGGGTCTCCTGGACCGTCCCGAGCACGTCGCCCGGGCCGACCTTGTCGCCCGGCTTCAGCTCCTTGGAGGGCTTGAAGTGCCACCTCCTGGCCCTGTCGAGGGCCGGTACCTTGACGCCCCTCCTAATGAATATCGAGCCCGTCTTGTCCCGGATCACGGAGAGCGGGCGCTGGATCCCGTCGTATATCTGGCCTATGAGGCCGGGTCCGAGCTCGACGCTGAGTGGGGCGCCGGTGCCGTAGACTGGCTCGCCGGGCCGCAGGCCGCTCGTCGACTCGTAGACCTGGATGTAGGCGCGGTCGCCGACGATCCTGTTGATCTCGCCGACGAGCCTCTCCTCGCCGACCTCGACCATCTCGTACATCTGGGCCCCTCTCATGCCCTCGGCGACCACCAGGGGGCCCGCCACCCTCACTATCCTGCCCACGACGGGCACGGCGCGGCCACCCTGCGCCTAACCCGGGGGCGCGGCGCTAGCCGAAGAGGGCTTTCAAGGCTGCGGCCCTCGCCTCCTCGAAGGCGCGGCTGAAGACGGTCTCGAAGCGGTAGTCGAGCCTCACCCCGGCGTCGGGGCTCTCGACGACGAAGCCCCCGAGGCCCCGCACGTTCTCCCCGCTCACCTCGACGCTGTAGCCCTCGCCGCGGAGCCTCTCGGCCACCCTCTCCGCGGCCCCGCGGTCCCTCTCCACGGGCACCAGCACAACCCTCGACGCGCCGCGCTCGCCGAGGGCGCGGGCGGCGCGCCTCGCGAGGTCCGTCAGCAGCTCGACGTAGCGCTCCTCGCCGAGCAGCTCGCGGAACCTCACGAAGGCCTCCCTCATCACGTCGTCGACGACCTCGGCCTTCAGCGCCGCCAGCCTCTTCCTCATCTCCACGGTCTTCGACGCCTCGAGGGCCGCGAGGCGCTCGGAGAGCCTGCGCGCCTCCTCCTCAACCCTACGGAGGGCCGCCCGGAGCGCCTCCTCGAAGCCCCTGCGTACTATCTCCTCGGCCGCCCTCGAGGCCTCCTCCAGCCTCCCCGACGCCCGCCTCTCGACCTCGCCTCGCACGGCGCTGAGCAGCCTGGAGGGGTCGCCGACGACGTGGCCCAACGTCTCACCCCATGCCCAGCGCCCTGAGG
>WAQM01000085.1 GCA_015520245.1 Pyrodictiaceae archaeon | reverse complement strand
TGTGTATAAGAGACAGCTCTGACACGAGCCGCGGGAACAGCGCGGTGATGAAGTCGTACACGCTGACGCCCCTGAGCTTCGCGGTGACGCGGTCGGTCTCGCGGGCCTTCTCCTTCTCGTCCTCCCCCGCGTGCGGCCTGCCCACGTAGCCCCTCCTGAACAGCGTCTCAACTATCTTCGCGTAGGTGCTGGGCCTGCCTATGCCCCTCTCCCTCATCATCCTTATGAGCTCGGACTGCGTCATGAAGCCGACGTAGTTCCTGGCCTCCACGATCGCCTCGGCCTTGTAGGTGCCCGGCCTCGCGGGCTCCTCCAGCCTCACCGCCGGGTAGACCTTCAGGAAGCCCTCCTCGACGACGCCCACGTAGCGCTCCAGCACGCGCTCCAGCACGTGGCCGGCCAGGCGCACCCTCACCCTCACGACCTGCCTCCTCAGCCTCGCCGGCCTCATCTGGCTGGCGATGAACCTGCGGAAGATCAGGTCGTAGAGCCTGTAGTGGTTGCGCGTGAGCTGGCGGGCCGGCTGTATGATGCCCTCCTCCACCAGCCTCCTCAGCCTCTCGGCGTCGATGGGCCTCGTCGGCCTGATCGCCTCGTGGGCCCCGCCGGCGCCCCAGGTGCGCGGCGCGAAGAGCCTCTCGCCCTCCTCGCCAAGCGCCTCCCTGAGGTACTCGCGGGCCACCGCTATGCCGACGTCGCTCACCCTCGTGCTGTCGGTCCTGTGGTACGTTATGAAGCCCATCTCGAACAGGTCCTGGGCGAGCCTCATGGCCTGGGGCGGCGGGAGGCGGAGCCTCGCGGCGGCCTCGGCCAGCATGGCGTCGGTCGTGAAGGGCGGCGGCGGCCTCACCTCGACCTCGTCCTCCCGCACGACCTCGACCTCGATCTCGGCCTCGCTCCCCAGCGCCCTCTTAGCCTCGTCGCGGAGCCTCCTAAGCTCGTTGGAGATCTCGGCGAGCCTCGCCCCCAGCTGGCTGACGCAGCCGCCGCGGAGGGCTGAGTCGAGGCTACCGGCGCACCCCTTGGATACAATGCCCTCGCAGTCGGGGCCCAGCGCGCCCTCCCTCACGAAGGTCTCGAGGCACCTCCTCGCCCTCTCGGCCAGGGCGGTCAGCTCCCTGGCCCTCTCGCCGAGCTCCCCCGGCAGCTCCTCCAGGCTGAACGTCAGGGCCCTCACGCCAGCCTCCTCGGACGTGACGCTCACGACGATCCTGGTGCCCTTCTTGCTGAGGAGCGTCCGCTCGACCACCCAGCCGAGCACCGGCGTCTGGACGCGGCCGGCGCTGAGGTTGTAGTTGGGCGACGGCCTGCAGGTATCCGTCAGCCTCCCCTCCTCGCCGCAGCAGGCCTCGAGCATCCTCAGGGTGGCCCTAAGCTTCGCGCGCCGCGCCGGGTTGCGCTCCTTGCTCACCGCGGCCTTCAGCCTCTCCCCGAGCTCCCTAATTGGAGCAGTCTTGGCCTCCTCTCCGAAGTGCTCGAGCAGCCTCTCCCACAGCTCGCGTCCGCAGAAGCGGTCGAGCCAGAACCTGGTCCAGAGTATCGGCGAGAGCGTGAAGCCTATCCAGCGGTCCTCGACCCTCCTCACTATCTGGGCCCTCACCAGGTTGATGGCGCACACGCTCTCCTCGCGGCCGGCCTCCCGGTCGTAGACCGCCATCTCGTGGGTGCCGAAGGGCTTCGGGTTCCTTATCGCCTCGAGTATCGCCCTCCTCGTTATCTCGTGGAACTCGACGCGCGCGATGCTGCGGGCGTAGGGGGCTATCAGGGCCGCCAGGTCCCACCCTATCTTCTCGCCCTCGGTGTCCGGGTCGGTGCCTATCAGGACAACGTCGACCTCGGTCGCGAGGTCCCTGAGGGCCTCGATGACGTCGAGGCCGGTCCTCACGGCCACCTCGGTCTTGCACTTGGGGCACCTGAGGTCCTCGGGCGAGGGCCTGGGGGAGCTGAGGGTCCACTGGGTACCGCAGATCGCGCAGCGGGCTATCGGCGCGTAGAGCGGCAGGTAGAGCCGCTCGCCGCCCCTCCGCGCGACGAGGACGCCGTGGACGTTGGCTACCTCGGCCCCCTCCAGCTCCTCGACGTGCGGCGCCACATCGCCCACGAGCCACCTCGGGTCCGGCCTCTCCACCTTGTCGCGCGGCTTCACGAGGTCGTACACGTGGCCGCCGCTGGCAGCCACGAGCAGCATGTAGTCGCCGGTGGACACCTCGTAGACCCTCACGGGGCCTACGTCCCTCACCGAGGGCCTGCCGAAGAAGCTCGCTATGGTCCTGGCCTTGTTGGGGGACTCGACTATGAGGAGCGCCGTTGTGACCAGCTCCCTGCCTACGGCCTCAGGCCTCCTCCTGCCCTCCACCACCTCCACGAGCTCCTCGCGGCTCGCCTCCAGCTCCTTCACAAGCGCGTCCAGGTCCAGGTCCTCGACCCTCCTCCACTCCGCCTCGACCCACCAGCGCGTCCTGCGCACGAGGCCCCGGAGTATCCTCTCGTCGCTCTCGACGACCACGCTGAGGCCCCTCGTTATGCCCCCGGCGTAGAGCCTGCTCGTCCTGCCGCTGGCCTGGATGTAGGTCGCCGCGTCGGGCAGCACTATGTAGCTGCGGTCGCCCGACCTCACTATGGCCAGGTCGGCGGCCGACTCGAGCGCCCTCCACACGTCCTCGCGGGACAGCGCGCGGCGGACGAAGTCGAGGGCCGCGGCGAACTCCCGGGCGGCGGGCGTCCTCGGGGGCCCGGCTCTCAGCTCCTCGGCTACCGCGGCCACGGCGGCCTGGCTCATCCTCTGGTACAGCCTCCTGAGCCTCGCCAGCAGCCTCTCCGCCTCCTCGGCGACGTCCCGGGGCGCGTAGTCGGCGAGGACGCTCAGCGCTCTGAGGATGTTGGTGGGGTGCGGGTCCTCGAAGCGCGCGCTGAACCTCAGCCTGGGGGCGCCGGCGAACACGGCGAAGCAGATCCTCTCCGGTATGTCGAGCCCCCTCACGGCGACGCCGTAGTACACCGCCACGCCGACCAGGACGTCCACCTCGCCCCTCCTGAACCTCTCGAGGGCCTCGACGTTCCTCGAGGTGAACGGCTCGGCGCGGACCCCGGCCATGCGGAGGAGCTGGGCCAGCCTCTCGGCGTACTCGACGCCGCGGTCGACGGGGACGTAGACCAGGCCCCCGCACCGCCTGCAGCGGGCCAGGATCGAGGTCACGAGCTCGACGACGCGCTCCTCGAGCCTGTCCGGCTCGACGAGCGCGTAGGCGTCGACGATGTTCCTGACCGTCTCGCTGCGCGAGCCCGCCTGGAAGCCGAGCAGCACGTTGAAGAGCCTGACCATGCGGCCCCTCGGCCTACCCGTGGCGCTGGACACCACGACGGTCGCCGCCCTCGCCCTCGCCTCCTCGATCACGCGCTCGAGCTCCCTGATCCTCCCGTAGAGCTGCTTCGCCTCCTCCCTGGCCCTCTCGTCGCCCCTCGAGGCGCGCTCGACGAGCCTGGCCAGCCTCTGCCTGAGCCTCATCAGCTCCCACGCGACGCCCCTGTCCCTTTCTATGAGCTCGTCGGGGAACCCGGCCACGCGGAGCACGGCCTCGACGCTCCTGCCGCTCTTGAGCACGGCGTCGACGTCGTCAACGAAGATGAACTTGAACCCGCCGTCCCTCCTGGCCCCGGCGATTATGTCGGGGGCGCGGGTCTGCAGGAACCTGGCGGTCGTGACGAGCACGTCGTAGTCGCCCTCGACGAGCCTCCTCAGCCTCTCCCTCCTCTCCCTCGCGGTCAGCCTGGAGTGTATGGCGAGCACCCTCACGCTGAGGCCGGCGGCCTCGGCGAGCTTCCTCGCCTTCTCCTCGACCATCTCGACCAGCGGCGTCGTGGGCACGACGATGTAGGCCTTGCAGGGCCTGACGCCCTCGGAGCACCGGGACCCGAAGTACACGGCCATGAGTATGCCGAACGTGGTCTTGCCGACCCCGGTGGGCGCTATGATGGCGAAGCTCTTGCCCTTCAGCGCCCTCCTGACCCACGTCCTCTGCGCGGACCAGAGCCTCGAGCCGGTCGCCTTCTCGAAGATCTGCTCGACCCTCCTCGCCTCCTCCT
>WAQM01000084.1 GCA_015520245.1 Pyrodictiaceae archaeon | reverse complement strand
GGCGGCTAGGGCGATCAGGGCCAGGTTCCTGCTGGGCCTCGGGCGGGGGCTCCTGGGCCTCGCGGCCGGCGGCGTAAGCGCCGCCCTCGCCAGGCTCCTGGGCCCGGAGCTCGGCTGCTGGCTGTCGCTGGGCGCGGGCCTGCTGCTCTACCTGGCCCCCGGCCTGGCCGCCGAGAGGCTCGCGGCCGGCCTGCTCAGCAGGAGGCAGGCGTACACGGTCGGCGTGCTACCGTTCCTCGCCGGCTGGGGTGTCGGCCTCATCGTGTTCAGCCAGCTCTAGGTACTCCTCGTACGCCAGGCCGCGGGCCAGCAGCTCGGGCAGCAGGGGGTGCACGAGGGGCCTGCCGCCCACCAGCGGGTAGGCGTAGGGCAGCTCGACCTCCACCTCGAGCCCGTAGGCGGTGGGCACCGTGAGCCTCAGCCCCACCTGGACGGGTATGTCGGAGAGCCTCGCGCCCTCCACCACCCTCAGCGCCACGTAGACCGCGCCGTCTATGCTGAACTGGTGCCTGCCTATGTTGCGCGCCCGGGCCCCCGGCATCCTCGAGGTCAGCAGCCTGCGCGTCCTGCCGCGCGGCGGGTGGTCGCCCAGGATGCCGCCGACCACGATCACCGCAGCCGCCCGGGCCTCCTCGGGGGTCAGGGGCTCGGGGGCCTGCGGGTCGAGGATGATGACCTCGTCGCGCGACCGGTAGAGCCTGCCCTCGAGCTCCACGATGCTCTCGCGGTAGCAGGGGACGCCGAGCCTCCTCGCGAGGGTCTGGACCGCGGGGTCGCAGTTGGTTATGACGAGGGCGCCGCGGGCTATCGACGCCGAGTGCTCGTACTCTAGCGCCAGCCACCTCGAGAGCTTAGGCTCCAGGTGCTCGATCGCCACCAGGGGCCTCGGCGGCCCAGAGCTCGCGCCGCCTCGCCTCGAGGAGCTCAAGGTCGCGACCCTCGAACTCCGCCGCCGAGACCACCCTTGCGCGGGCGCGCTCGCGCAGCCCCTTAAGGAGCTCGGGGTACTCCAGGCTGCGGGCCATGTGGTGGTCCGCCACCACGAGCGGGACGCTGGAGGCCAACCGCATGAGGCCCTCCATCCCCGCGGCGGCCGCGCCGTCGTCGCCGACGGCCTCCCGGTAGACCGGCGGCCCGCTGATGAAGACCGCGTGCGGCCTCCAGGCTAGCAGCCTCTCAAGCGCCCGGCGGCTCGCCGGCCCCTGCACGTCGGACGCGTGGACCACCCTGCAGCCCTCGTGCTCCACCATGACCATCACCACGTAGCCGAGCGGCGTGCCCTCGACGCCGTGGGGGACCGGCTCGGACACGACGAGCTTGAGCGGGCCCAGGTCGAAGCTCCTGCCGTCCGCGTACTCGACCCTCCTGGCGAGCTCGGCGACCCCCATCCTCTTGAGCAGCCTATGCGCCCTCAGCCTCTGGCTGACATTTATCGCCTCCTCCGGGTGCTTGACGATCAGCACCTTGCCCCGGTAGGCCTCAGCCCACTCGCCCCGGTAGAGGTAGTGGTCGTAGTGGTAGTGCGTCAGGACGACGTAGTCGGCGTCCTCCAGCTCGCGGACCACCTCGCGCCGTATCTCCTCGACCCGGGCCAGCTCGAGGGGGTGGGGCGGCAGCCCGTACCTCCGCGGCGCGAAGCTCACGCCCGGGTCGATAACCACCTTGACGCCCTCCACCTCCACGGCGGCCGCCATCGAGCGAGCGCCAAAGCTGTCTGCGCCCAGGATCCGGAGTCTGAGGCCGCTGCAGGCCGGCGGGAGTTGGCGGGGCCGCGCGTCGGAGGCGGCCACCAAGCTCCTCACTCCGCGCGCGGTCGGGTGAGGGGAAGGCACCTCATCCGCGGGGGCCCGGCGGGTGCGAGGCCGGATAACCCTTACCCTCGCACTCCTCGACCTCGTAGCCCTCGAACACCCAGCGGAAGCGCTGGTACACCTCCTCGCTCACGTAGACGTCGTCGCCCACCGCATAGAAGCTAAGCCCCTCGAGGGGGTTGGGGGGCGGGTCGGGCAGCGAGCCCGACAGCTCGCGCGGCTTCTCGCGGCCCAGGTACCTCCACCTCAGCCTGCTCGTCCTGCCGCTCTTCCCCGCGTACTCGACCCTCCACCAGTACCTGCCCACGTAGTAGTAGGTCCTGCGCACGCCGCCCACGGAGCGTACGACTACGTGGACCGGCTTGAGGTAGACGCCGTGCCTCCTCGCCAGGCTGTTGTAGCTGTAGAGCTGGCGCAGGTAGCGCTCCAGGGCCGCCCTCACCGCCCTGAGGCCGCCACGGACGCGGAGGCAGCGTCCCACGCCGCCCGCCCGCCGCGGGGCTCCCCCGCGCTACCACCTTAGGAGCGGCGGCCTCTTCTCCGAGACCCTGCGCCTAGCCTCCTGCAGCAGCTGCGGTGCTCTCTTGACGAAGTCGGCCGGCAGCTTGCGGAAGAGGGGCTCGACCCTGCCTATCCTCTGGCCGGGCCTCACGGGCATCTCGGAGGCCCGGCTCCACCGCTCCTCGTGGACGCTCGTCGTGAAGCCCAGCATCCTCCACAGCCTGTCGGCGGCCGAGGGGGTGAACGGCGCCAGCATTATGGCCAGCGCGGCCACCGCGTTCACGGCCAGGTAGATCGTCGTCGCGGCGAGCCTCGGGTCCCTGCGGTACTCGTCCCAGGGCGCCTTGGCGTTGAGGTACTGGTTACCGCGACGGGCCAGGTTCACGACCTCCTCCAGCGCCTGCTTGAGCTTGAACGACTCTATCAGCTCCCCGACCCTCCTCGGCCACTCCCTCACCGCCCTCTCGAACTCGTCGTCGACGCTGCTGCGGGGCCCGGGCT
>WAQM01000083.1 GCA_015520245.1 Pyrodictiaceae archaeon | reverse complement strand
GTCGAGCTACACCGGGGCGCCGGCAGGGCCGACCGCGCGCTCGAGCAGCTCGCCTACGGCGTCTGGTGCCCGGCCTGCAACTACACCGGATACCAGGACTCGCCCGAGCCCAGGAGGTGCCCGAGCTGCGGGGCCCCCATGCAGGTTGTGGGGCCGCTGTACAGGGGGCCGCTCTGCGACCGCGAGCTCGTGGAGGCCATGGCGCGGCGGGCGGGGGAGATGGGGTGGCTCAGCGACCAGCGCCGGGCGGTCAGCCTGCTGTCGCAGGTCGCCCGAGAGTGCGTCATAGAGAAGCCCTACTACCGGCTCGACAGGCTGTGCAGCATGCTAAGGCGGAGCATGCCGAAGGTCTCCGAGGTCGTCGAGGCGCTGAGGTCGATGGGGTACAGGGCCGAGAGGACACACTTCGACCCGCGGGGGTTCAAGACGGACGCTCCACACCACGTGGTGGTCGCGGTGGTGTACGACCTGGCCATGAGGAGGGCGGGCTAGCCCCTCTTGACCTCGCTCTCCACGAGCCTCTCCAGCCACGACCTTAGCGCGGGGCAGCGGGTGGGGTCGTAGAAGCCGCCGCGGTGGCACCTCTCGAGGTTGGGGCACGTGAAGCACGGCACCGAGAGGAAGCTGCCGAAGTCAACGCTTACCCTGATCTCCTCCTTGACGGGCTTGGCTATGTAGAGCTTGTACGTCCTGCGCCCGTTGTGGACCGCGGGCTTGCGGACGATCAGCCCCTTCTTGAGCAGCCTCAGCGCGAGCCTCGAGCCCTCCCGGCTGTCCAGCCCCAGGAGCTTCCACAGCTCGTACTGGTAGATACCCTCGTCGCCGCGGCTCCTGATTATCTCGAGGGCCTTTTCCTCGAGGCTGCTGAGCTTCGAGCCGGCCTCCTCGTGCCCCGGCGGGACGCTCAAGGCTGCCGGCCCTCCCCGTCGCTCAGCGCTCGGGCCGGGCTAATCCAAGGCCTACTGGGGGCATGCGGACGCCTATATAGTCTTACCACGATGGCCTAGGGGTGCACCGTGTAGTAGAGCCTCTTCTTCCTCCGGCCGCGGCTCTCCATCTTCACGATCCTTATCTCGCCTATCTCGCAGGTGTTACGCACGTGGGGCCCCCCGTCGGCCTGCACGTCGACCCCGGGGATCTCCACGATCCTCAGCTCCTTCACGTCGGGCGGCAGCCTGCCGGCCAGCTTGACCACCCCGGGGATCCTCATGGCCTCCTCCCTGGGCAGCCAGTACACCTTCACCTCTATGCAGCGCCTCGCCACCTCGTTCGCCTCCCGCACGGCCTCCTCGAGCGCCCCCCTCCAGTCCTCGACGCCGCTGAGGTCGAAGTCGTCGCGCCCCATCTCGGGCGTTATGTGGCCGCCGGTCACGAGGGCTCCGTACCTCCTGTAGAGCACGGCGGCTATGATGTGGCTGGCGGTGTGCAGCCTCATCATCCGGTAGCGCCTCTCCCAGTCGATCACTCCGCGGACCCTCAGGCCGGGCTCTAGGCGCGACGGGTCGCTCACTATGTGGGCGACGTCGCCCCCCTCCTCGACCACGTCGATCACATCAACCTGGCTGCCGTCCGGTAGCACGAGCCTGCCGCGGTCGGCGTCGAGGCCCCCACTGGGCCTGGGGTGGAACGCGGTCTGGTCGAGGAAGACCCTCGCGCCCTCGACGCGCGTGACTGTCGCCTCGAACTCCTTCAGGTAGCTGTCGTACTGGTAGAGGAGCTTAGCTGGCACGGCTCCCGCCCCGCGTGCGCAGCTCGTCCACGAAGCCCAGCACCGAGAGGACGAGCATAAGCCTTGTATGCCTCCCGCTCCTCGACTCGAGGTACCTCCTGGTCATCTCGTCCTCGTCGCTCAGCCTCTCGAGTATCCGCTCTGGGTCCTCGACGCCCCGGCTCAGCTCCTCCTCCACCACGCGCCTCCACGTGCGCACCTGCTCGGCGTGCCTCTGGAGCAGCTCGAGCCCGTGCTTGGCGACGCCGGCGTGGGTGTAGGCCACGCGGTGGGGCCTCAGCATGATCTGCCGCTCCAGGCTGGCCACGTAGGCGTCGAACCTGAAGGGGGGCGGGGTCGTGGGCGCGACGGCGCCCGTGCCCGGGTCGTAGAAGCCCGCCGAGTCGCCCGGGAACAGTATCCTCTCGCCGCCGATGTCGACCAGCACGCTCTGGTGGTGGCTCGCGTGGCCTGGCGTGTGCAGCACCCTCGCGGTCACGCCCCCCAGCTCGATCTCGGCGCCGTCGCCGGTCTCGATCAGCTGCTCCTCGGGCACGGGCTCCGGCTCCCCGTAGACGTCGGCCAGCCAGTCGAGCGCGGCCTTCGAGGCCCTCCACAGCTTGGAGGGGTCGCGGAGGTGGGGGTAGCCCCGCGGGTGCACGTATATCCTCGCCGTGGGGACCAGCCTCGCCAGCCTGCCCGCACCACCACCGTGGTCCAGGTGGATGTGCGTGACCACGACGTGCACGACGCCCTCCGTGTAGCCCTCGGACTCGAGGGCCTCGGCCAGGAGCTCAGCCGACGCCGTGGGCCCCGTCTCGACGACGAGGACCCCACGGTCCCCCTCGACCACGTAGGCGTAGATGAAGGACGAGCCTAGCTCCTCGGGGGTGACGTCCACGTAGCCTAGCCGGTCGCTGAGCCACACCACCCTGCCCCGCGCCAAGCCACTCCCCCCACCGCGCGGCAAGGGGTAGGGT
>WAQM01000082.1 GCA_015520245.1 Pyrodictiaceae archaeon | reverse complement strand
CCGTAGCCCCTCCTGTCGATCACGTAGCCCTCGCCGTAGACCCGGTAGCGGGCAACGAGCCCCGGGGCGTAGACGTCTATGGCCTTGACGGGGTTCTTGATCACCGCCGCCGGCGGCTTCGGAAGCCCGGCCCTCTCGAAGTGGTGGGCCCCGATCGCGTCGCCGCAGGGCTTGCCCCACAGGCTACCGCGGTCGCGCATGTCGAGCCCTAGGACGCGGAAGCCCCTCCGCGCCAGGTGCCAGAGCACGGCGGTACCCGCCGGCCCGAGCCCGGCCACGACGACGTCGAAGCGCCCCAGGACCTTCAACTCCAGGACCCGGCCGCCTGGCAGCTAAGGGCAGAGATAAAATAGGGTTCGTGGACGGTAACCACAGCCGGTGCGCCGGCTTGAGCTTTTGGTGGCGGAGGCGCAGGATCTTCGATGAGCTCATGGACATGATGCGCGACATAGAGGAGATGATGGAGGAGCTTCTGTGGAGCTTCGAGAGGGAGGTGCGCAGTGCGGAGGTGATAGCGCCCGGCAAGCCGATCGTCTACGGCGTGAGGATAACCATAGGCCCGGACGGGCGGCCGGTGGTCGAGGAGTTCGGCAACGTCCGGCGCCGGGGCCGTAGGGCCGTGATAAGCGAGGAGCGCGAGCCGCTGATCGAGATGCACGAGGAGAGGGACAAGGTTACGATCATAGCCGAGCTGCCCGGCGTCGAGAAGGACGACATTGACGTCAGGGTGCGTGACCGGAAGCTCGTGATACGGGCCGAGGGCAAGGACCGCAAGTACTACAAGGAGATCGAGCTGCCCGAGGACGTTAAGCCCGAGACCGCGAAGGCGAGGTACAGGAACGGGGTGCTCGAGATAACCGTGGAGCGCAGGAAGCCCAAGGTGGAGGAGGAGGGCGGGGTGAAGATAGAGATCGAGTAGCGCCGGTCCCTCGGGCTAGCCGCCGCGCCCCACGTCCTCCGTTTTAAGGGGCTCCTCGACGACCTTCGACGACGCCACCGTGCTGACGCCCTCGGGGTCCTCGAGGACGAGGGTGAAGCTGCGGCGCCCCCGCATCGCCTCCACTATCTCCGCCTCCTTGCGCTTGCACGCCTCCCTGTCGGCGTCGGGCGAGGAGCAGGCGACGTGCAGGGCCTCGAGGAAGCGCGCGAGGACACCCTCCACGGTGGTTATGAAGCCCTGCGAAGCGGGCCCCGGCTTCATCTCCAGCCCCAGCTCGGGGATGAGTATGCTGCTGCTCGAGGCCCTCACAACCAACGCGTTGAGGTCGTCGGGCCCCTCGACCCGGAGGACTAGCCTCCGCGGGTGCCTGGCCTCGGCCAGCCTTATGTCGTTGAACTTGTAGCCGCAGTGCCTGCACCTGCCCGACGTCAGTATGACACGGCCTACGTGGGGGACGTCGTATAGGTAGTCCTCGAGCACCAGCTCCTCGCGCCCGCACGAGGGGCAGCGGACAGCCATCTCGCCCAGCTTAGCGAGCCTCTCCCCTATCTCAGCCCCGCTGGCGCCGGGCACGGGTGCGCCCCCTGAGCTCCTGGCAGCTACTGCTGCGGGGGCTGCAAGCTCTAAATCCCTACCGTGGCAATAGACCTCAGGGGTCGGCATAAGACGGTGGTTACACTTGAGGGGCCCCGAGTTCGAGGTTCTCGTGACGCCGCCCAAGAAGGTAGTCAGCGTTAAGCTCGACGCGGACCTCGTGGACCTGGTTGACAAGTTCTGGAGGATGTACGGCTATAGATCGCGTAGCGAGTTCATACGCGAGGCCATTCTGTTCTTCATAGCCCACCTGGGTAGGCGTGACGAGGCGGGCGCACACCAAGCTAGAGCAACCAAAAGGCTGGACCCGGACGAGCTCGAGCGCGCCCTCGAGGAGGCTCTGGGCGAGGACTTCACGACCCCTGAAGGAGAGAGCGGATCTTCCTCTTGAACTCCTCGGCGCACGCATCGACGTCGCGTTCGATCCTCTCGATCACCTTGCGTGCGTCCTCGACGAAGTACTTAAACCTGGGCCTGCCCACACCCTCGCGCTTCTCGCGGCGCCGCGATACGAAGCCTAGCTCGACAAGTTTGTTCAAGGAGCGGTTGACGGTCGCCTTGCTTAACCCCAGCTTGCTGGCCAGCTCGTCGACGCTGTACTCACCGCCCTTCAGTAGCTCGATGAGGATCTGAGTGTCGGTCTCGGACAGATCGTAGCAGAACTTGAGGCCCTCGGCTATGGTTATTTCTCTACGCGAGGGCAGTTGGAGCTTCTGCTCGGCCACTCTGCCCACCCGAGGTAGGGTAGTACTTTACGGCTATTAACGGTTTTTGCTTATCAAGGTTTACTTGTTTCTCAGCAGCCTTTCAGCATGTTTTGTAGCCCCTCCCTCACCATGGCGACGGCTATCGCCATGAGGAGCAGCGACATGATCTTGGCTAGCGCGAGGCCCCCCGTTCTGCCCAGGAGCCTCAGCATGCGCTCGCTGTGGTAGAGCAGGGCGAGCGTCACAGCCGAGTTCAAGGCTATCGATATGGCGGCGTACGTCACTCCGTAGACGGCCTTGATGTAGAGCACGGTGGCTATGGCTGCCGGGCCCGCGAGCAGCGGGGTCGCGAGCGGCACCACGGCTATGGCCTCCGCGTCGAGCCTACCGGGCCTTATGCTTGTAACCTCGGTGAAGCCTAGTATGCCGGCGGCACCGTACACGAAGAGTATTATGCCGCCGGCCACCCTGAAGTCGTCGACGGTCAAGCCGAAGTAGTAGAGTGCGGCGTCGCCAGCAGCTGCGAAGAGGGCTAGGAGCGCGGTGGCCACCTTGACGCTCCTGATCACTATCCTCCTGCGGAGCGGGTGCGGGAAGCTAGCGGTAACGGAGTGGAAGAGAGGGGCGTTGCCCAGGGGGTCTATCGCTATGAAGAGGAGCGCGACCGACTTCGCGAGGGCCTCAGCGTCCAGCACGGCCCTTAAGCACCTCGACGATCCTGTCTACGAGCTTGCTGCGGCAGTCCTCGAGGCAGCTTAGCATGCAGCGCTCCTTCTCGTCCTCGCCGGCCTCCCGGCACACCCGCAGCTTGCACTCGATCGCACAGGGCCGCGTGTTAGGCGCGATGACGTAGTACCCGCCCGGCAGGCTCGACACGGTGAGCAGGGGGGCCAGCCCCAGCTCCCTTATGAGCCCTAGCACCTCGGGGGGCGGGTCAAGATCCCTGTGGAACACGAAGGCTGAGAACGTCTTTAACGCCTTCGCGATCCTCTCGGCGAGCTCGGAGCCCGCGGATGGCATTGCAGGCCCTCCCCGGCATCTACATCGTGTCAGGCTATACGCTGTTGGCCTCGCTGGCGGGACTGGCGGTTAGGCCGAGGGCCTACGCGAGGCCCAGGCTAGCGTCGCTACTATGGATCATTGCGGAGAACATGCCCATCCTCGCTTACCGGGCTGCGGGCGCTGACCACTTGGGCCTCGCGCTGGCGGCGGCCGCCCTGGTTGGCGGCGCGGCCCTGATGGCACGCGGTGCGCGGGCGCCCCCGCACCTGGCTAGCCTTTTAAACGCTCTTGCCCAGTTAGCGCTCGGTGAGTAGCGTGGAACCCGACGAGTGGGGAGGCGAGGTGCCGGTGGCGTTCATCGAGGGCCTGGCCGCGGTTGGCAAGCTGAGGGGGTTCAGGGTCGAGCGCTGCGCGGCCCCGCAGCGCCGGCGCATCGTCGCGGTGACGGCGGACGGGCGCACGCTGAGATCGCGTTGCATTGACGAGCGCGGGCTCCGGAGGGTCGTCCTGGTGCTTAACGAGTACACCAGGAGGCTCAGCAAGGTGCTCGTGGAGGGTGAGCCTCGTGGGTAAGCGCATGAGGATGACGCTGCCCAAGAGGGAGGAGGACCTGCAGAAGGTCGTGCAGGAGGTCATGGAGCTGCACCCCGAGCTGGCCCATGAGCATGGGCACGAGCACCACCACACCCACGACGTCGACGAGCTGGTGCACACGATAGACGTGCTGATGGATACAGTGAACACCAGGCTCAGCGAGCTAGAGGACAAGGTGACCAGGCTGGCCCAGGAGACCGCCACGCTCTATAGGCTCGTCGGGGTGCTCGCTGAAGCTCTCGCCGCGGAGGGCGACGAGAGGAGGAGGAAGCTCGAGGAGGCCGTGAGGCTCCTGCGCGAGAGTCTCAGCAGCCCCTAACCACGTACGTTGTCCCGTGCTCCCGAGCCCCCACGACCAGCGCGCGGAGCTCGTCGGCGCCGATGCGGAGCACAGCCTCGCCGCCGCGGACCGTGAAGCACCCGCCCTCCAGCAGCGACGGCACGTACAGTGTGTCAAGGAGGACCAGGACGTCGAAGCTGCCCCGGCTCAGCCACGCTAAGGCCGGGTAGTCTAGCAGGCCGGGCTCAAGCGCGTCCAGCTCGATCTTGGTCCTCACCACCCTGCCTCCCACCACCAGCACGCGGCGCTCCGGTGAGCCCCTTAGCGCATCGTCGGCGAACGAGAGCGAGACCTCCACGCCCCTAACCCGCACCCGGATCCAGCGCGGCAGCGTCCTGGCTAGGTGCTGGTACGGTACCCCCCTCAGCCTCGCCTCGCGCGCGACCCTCTCGGCGAAGGCCCTGTCGGGCAGCCGGGCCGGCTCCAAGACCTCGCGCGCTACCTCGAGGACTCTCGCGGCGCACTCGAAGCCCGCTATCACGACATCGAGGTCCGAGCCGCGGTGGGTGCTGCCCAGCAGCAGGGAGCCCGTCGGCCTGAGGCAGGAGGGCTCGACTCCGCGTGCCCCGAGCGCTACTAGCAGTTCACGGTAGGCCTCGACCTGGGGGGCCCAGGGCGCTGCCCTCACCAGGTGGTCGGCGCAGAGCAGGGAGCTGCAGACCACGAGCCCGTGGCCCAGGTGCAGCTCGGCGACATCGGCGCCGAAGAGGGGGCTGTAGGCCACGCTCCCGGGCGCCGCCTGCAGAGCCCTCACGGCCCCGCGCGCCGTGTACGCGTCCAGCACCCTTCTGAGCGGCCTGCCAGCGAAGCTCCATGGCCCCGCAGCGTCCGCGGCCTCGACGTACTTGGGCACGGCGAAGACCGTGTGGGGCGTGTGCCCGCGCCTCAGGTAGAGGTGCACCACCGCGGCGCCACGCGCAGCGATTAGCAGGTCACCGGCCCTAGGGGCTGCTAGGCCGTCCACGCACCAGGGCGGATAGAGCACTGCTGAGCTCCCTGATAGCCTCCTCGAGCCTCTCCAGCCTCTTGAGCATTACCCTCCTCTCCACCGACGCTACGAGCATCCTAGTGGGTATGACCGCGTCTGGGTTGACGCTTATGCTGTCGATGCCGTGTTCGACGAGGAACTCGACTAGCTCCGGGTAGACGCTCGGGGCCTGCCCGCATATCGAAACGGTGCGCCCCATCCTATGGGCCTTCTCGATCAGCATCGCTATGGCCTTCAGCACTGCGGGGTCCCTCTCATCGAAGTAGCCCATCTCGGCAAGCATCGCCGAGTCTCTGTCGACCCCCAGGACGAGCTGCGTGAGATCGTTGGAGCCTATGCTGAACCCGTCCACGTAGCGCGCGAACTCCTCGGCCAGCAGCACGACGCTAGGGACCTCCGCCATGACCCACACCTTGAAGTCCCTGCTACGCCTTAGCCCCTCGTCCTCCATTATCTTGAGGGCGCGCTCCAGCTCCCAGGTTGTCCTAACGAATGGCAGCATGACCCACACGTTGTTGTAGCCCATGTCCTCGCGGACGCGCAGCACGGCGCGAACCTCCAGTCTGAACGCCTTCTCGAACCTCGGGTGGATGTACCTTGAGACGCCCCTCCAGCCGATCATGGGGTTCCTCTCGTCGGGCTCGAACCGCTCACCGCCCCTCAGCTTCCTATACTCGTTCGTCTTGAAGTCGCTGAAGCGGACGACCACGGGCCGCGGGTACACGGCCGAGGCGACGCGGGCTATGCCCTCGGCCAGCTTCCTGACGTACTCGTCCTCCCGCCCGCTCTCCAGCGCGTAGAGGGGGTGGTAGCCGATCCAGCTGCTGAGGATGAACTCTATCCTCATGAGTCCTATGCCGTCGAACGGTAGGTGTAGGTACTTGTCTATCGCGTCGGGCTCGCCGAGGTTCATGTATATTTTCGTCGCGGTGGCGGGGTACGCGTGGGGCTGCATGGGTAACACCTCGGCTCCTGCCCGGCGCTCGGGGGCGCGCTCACCGACGGCGCCCTCGTAGACCACGCCCCGGCTGCCGTCGACCGTAACGACCATCCCGGTCCGTATGATCTTCGTGGCCTCGCGGGTCCCGACTACGGCCGGGATGCCGAGCTCCCTGGACACTATCGCGGCGTGGCTCGTCATGCCGCCCTCGTCCGTGACTATCGCGGCCGCCTTCCTCATCAGGGGCACCCAGTCGGGGTCGGTCATGCGGGTGACCAGCACCTCGCCCTCCCTAAACCTGCGGGCCTCCTCGCTGTCGGGGCTGAGTACGACCCTGGCCACGCCCGTGGCGACACCGGGGCTCGCCGGCACCCCCCGGACCAGCACGCGCGCAGCGGGGGGTCCGGAGGGCTCGCGGCGCAGGCGCTCGGCCCGGCTCCACACGGTCTCGGGCCTCGCCTGGAGTATGTAGAGCACGCCGTCCTCGACAGCCCACTCTACGTCGACTGGTCTGCCGTAGGCCCTCTCGATCTCTAGCGCAGCCCTGGCGAGCTCAACGACCTTCTCGCGGGGCAGGCTAGGCTCACGCGCCTTGGCCCCCTCGAGCCTGACTTTGACCACCCTGCCGTCCCTAACCACGTAGGCTACGGCCTTCTCCGACACCCTCTCCTCCACCAGCGCTAGGTCGCTCTTCCTGACCACGAAGATGTCTGGTGTGACTTCACCCTTGACCACAGCCTCGCCGAGCCCTACCGAGGCCTCGATTACTACGTACTCGCCCGACCCGGTGGCGGGGTGGATCGTGAACGCCACGCCGGCCGCGTCGGCCTCGACGAGCTTCTGCACGATGACTGCCATCGACGAGGCGGTCTGGGGTACCCCCTTCTCGGCTCGGTAGGCGATAGCCCTGGCCGTGTAAAGGCTGGACCATACGCGCTTTACGGCCTTCACGAGCTCGTCGAAGCCCCTCACGCCCAGCGCCGTCTCGAGCTGGCCAGCAAAGCTCGCGAGCTCCAGATCCTCGGCCGTGGCGCTGCTCCTCACGGCGAGCAGGGGGTCACCGCCTACGCGCCTCCTAAGCTCGTCGTAGGCGCGCCTCAACGCCTCGATGAGCTCGCGGGGTAGCGGCGCCGCCTCTATGAGGCTTCTAACGCGCCTCTCGAGCTCGCGCAGGGAGCTGGGGTCCTCAGGCTGGACGCTGGCCAGGATCTCAGCCACCCTCTCCTTTAGCCCCGCGGCCTCCATGAACCGCTCGAAGGCCCTCGTCGTGACTATGAAGCCCGGCGGGACGTTCAGGCCCAGCTTAATCAGCTTGACGAGCCCCGCGCCCTTGCCGCCCAGAAGCCTGGCGTCCTCGGGAGCGTCCCTGCTGATCCAAACAATGAGGTCGCCCATGGCGGGCCGCCGCGGCCCTACACGCCCCCGTACGTTTTAAAAAATTGCTTGACTATTATACTTATCTAACAGCGTGGTTAGTGGTAAACCGCCGCCGAACCACAGACACCAAGTTGTGATGGCTCCGGGCTCCGCACCTCACCCGTAGAGCTTGACCCTCCTGGGGCCCGAGCCGGTCTCGACGACGGCATGGACTTCAACCACGTTGCTGACCGCACCAAAGTAGAGCGTGAAGGAGCCGCGCGGCGGTATGCTGACGCCGGGCTTGAGGCGCTCGGTGACCAGCCTCCTGACGCGCGCGGGCCGGCCCGCAGGAGCCACGACCGGCAGCCCCGTAACGTGATACTTAACCTCGACCTCTAACAGCGCGACCTCGCGGTCGCACTCGTTCACGAAGACCAGCTCGCTGCCCGTGAGCTCAAGCTTCAGGCAGGCGGCGCTCACGGTTCGACCCCTGCGGCCCGTGGCGCGTCGGCAACCGGTGCACTCCTCATCCCGCACGGTCCGGAGACGGGGTTGAATCCTCATCCGCGCTGCGGGTGCGGGCGAAACCGTAATCAAGGTTTCTCGGCTCCCGCCCTAGCGTGGCGCTGGATGATGTTGATTGCACGTCCCCGAGCGCTCCGGCGATGACGTGCCTCCACCGGGGCTGACGGCCGGGTCAGTAGAGCAACTCCTCATCACGGCTCAGCTGAAAACCGGGCACATCACGCCGTAGGTGTGCCCCGCCCTGGGCCCCCGGCGGCACGGTATATATAGC
>WAQM01000081.1 GCA_015520245.1 Pyrodictiaceae archaeon | reverse complement strand
CGCCAGGAGGTTCCACGAGGAGGCCAGGAAGCTCGCGAAGAAGATAATGGAGCACCCCGTCAGCCAGGCGCTGCACCGCTACGGCACCGCCGTGCTGGTCAACGTGATCAACGAGCACGGCGCCTTCCCCACGAAGAACTGGACGCGCGGCACCTTCGAGAAGGCGTTCGAGATCAGCGGCGAGTACCTCGCCGAGCGTTACCTCAGGGCGAGGAAGGGCTGCTGGGGCTGCGTGATAAGGTGCTCCAGGGTCGCCGAGGTCCCGGCGGGTCCGTACAGGACCCCGGTCTCCGAGGGCCCCGAGTACGAGACCATCTGGGCCAACGGCGCCAACACGATGATAGGCAGCATGGAGGCGCTGATCAAGATAAACTACCTGCTCAACGACATGGGCTTCGACACGATAAGCTTCGGCAACACCGTCGCGACGCTGATGGAGCTGTACGAGAGGGCGAAGACCGGCAAGCTGCCCGAGGACAAGGCCAAGAAGCTGCTCGCCCTGCTGCAGGACGTCGAGCCCACCTGGGGCAACGCCGATGCCGTGGTGCAGCTGGTGTGGAGGGCCGCGTACAGGACCGGCATAGGCGACTACGTGGCCGAGGGCGCCAAGAGGCTCGCCGAGGCCTTCGGCTGCCCCGAGTGCGCCGTCCACGTCAAGGGCCTCGAGCTCCCAGCCTACGACCCGCGGGCCGTCAACAGCATGGCGCTCAGCTACGCCACGAGCAACCGCGGCGGCTGCCACCTGAGGGCGTACGGCGTCAGCTTCGACGTCCTCGGCATACCTAAGAAGTTCGACCCGCTCGCCGTCGACAAGGAGAAGGTCAAGCTCATCAAGTGGCAGCAGGACTACTTCGCCGTCGTCGACAGCCTCATAGTCTGCAAGTTCAACACGTTCTCGACGGGCCCCGAGGACTACGTGCCGCTGCTCAAGGCGGCGCTGGGCTGGGAGGACCTGACCACCGAGGAGCTGCTGACGATCGGCGAGAGGATCTACAACGTCGAGAGGCTGTTCGCCGTGAGGGAGGGCGTGGGCTACAGGGACGAGCTGCCGAAGAGGCTGCTGGAGGAGCCGCTGCCGGACGGCCCCGCCCGCGGCAGGACCGCGAAGGAGGCGCTGGAGACCTACCTGCCCTACTACTACGAGCTCAGGGGCTGGGAGGACGGCAAGCCGAAGCCCGAGACGCTGAAGAGGCTGGGCCTCGAGGAGTTCATGTACATCGTGTCCTAGGCCCCTCCTTTTTCCCCGGCGGGCCCGCGCCGTCGCGCGCCTTTAGGCCGCCCCGCTTCTCCCGTCGCCCGCGAGGTGCCGGGGTTGGGCCTGCGCCCCGTGCTGGTCGTCAACTTCAAGGCGTACGAGACCGCGATCGGGGCGCGCGGCATGGCGGTGGCGCTGGCCGCCGACCGGGTCGCCTCGGAGTACCGAGGCCTCGCCCGCATCATCGTCGCCGTGCCGGCGACCGAGATCGCCAGGGTCGCCGAGGCCGTCGAGGAGGTCGACGTCTACGCCCAGCACGTGGACGCGGTGGACCCGGGCGCCCACACGGGGGCGGTGACGCTCGAGGCGGTGAAGGAGGCGGGCGGCCGGGGCACGCTGATAAACCACAGCGAGAGGAGGGTCACCATAAGCCACATAGACTTCGTGGTGCGGAAGGCGGTGAGGCTGGGCATGGAGGTGCTCGCCTGCGCCGACACCCCCGCCGCGGCCGCCGCCGTCGCCGCGCTGTCCCCGACCATGCTGGCCGTCGAGCCGCCGGAGCTCATCGGCACCGGCATCCCGGTGTCCAGGGCGAGGCCCGAGGTTGTGACCGGCGCGCTGAGGATGGTGAGGGCCGTGAACCCCGACGTGCCGGTCCTCGCGGGCGCGGGGATAACCAGCGGCGAGGACGCCGCGGCGGCGATAAGGCTCGGGACTGCCGGCGTGCTCGTCGCCTCCGCGGTCATGAAGGCCCCGGACCCGGAGGCGAAGATGAGGGAGCTCGTCGAGGCCATGGTGCGGGAGGCGGAGGCGAGGGGCTAGGCGAGCATCCTCCTCGCCTCCTCCAGGAGCCTGGGCAGCACCTCGCCGGCGCGGCCCCGTAGGAAGACGGTGGCGTAGGGCGTCACCGCCGACTCCTCGACGTTCACCTCGATCACGGGCTTGCCGGCCGCCGCGGCCAGCGCCGGCAGGGCGCCCGCGGGCATCACGACCCCGCTCGTGCCCACCACCAGGAGGCCCCCGGCCTCCTCTAGCAGGGCGAGCGCGCGCCTCCACGCCCCCTCGGGCACCGGCTCCCCGAACCACACCACGTCGGGCCTCAGCAGCCCGCCGCAGCGGGGGCACCTCGGCGGCAGCTCGCTGGGGGGCCGCTCCCAGGCCAGGCGGTGGCCGCAGGAGGTGCAGCGCGCCCTCCTGATGCTGCCGTGCAGCTCGACGACGCAGCGCTGGCCCGCCGCCTGGTGGAGCCCGTCGACGTTCTGGGTGACGACGCAGCTGACGAGCCCCAGCCTCTCCATCTCGGCGAGCGCGCGGTGGGCCGGGTTCGGCCTGGCCCTGAACACCAGCTCCATCCTCCACCTGTACCACTCCCACACGAGCTTCGGGTCCCTCCTGAACGCCTCGGGGGTCGCGAGCTCCTCGGGCCTGAACCTCCTCCACAGCCCGTCGGGGCCCCGGAACGTGGGCACCCCGCTCTCCGCCGAGACCCCGGCCCCCGTCAGCACCAGGAAGGGCCTGCGCTCCACGAGCAGCCTGGCGGCCCTCGCGAGCTCGGCGCGCACCCCGGCCCCCCGGCGCCCGGACCCCGGGGCAGCCTATAGCCGGGCCCGGCGCCGCGGAGGCCCGTGTGGCCGGGGCGGCCAGGTCGTGAGGCTACTGCTCGTCACCGGCAGGAGGGCGGCGGCCAGGGTCCGCGAGGCCGCCGAGAGGCTCAGCAAGCTCACCGGCTGGAGGGTCGACGTCTACGTCGCGCCGATAGACGTGGCCGCGCTCATGCCCGCCTCCATGCTGAGGGGCATCGTGGAGAGGGTGGGCCGTGGCTACGACGCCGTCGTGGTGTCGGGGATGATAGGTTACCGGGTCGACACGATAGGCGAGGAGCTCGGCGTCCGGGTGGTGAAGGGGCCCGAGGACCCCTACGACCTCGTCGTCGTGGCCGAGGCGGGCCCCGACGCGCTCAGGGAGAGCATCGAGAGCGGGCGCTTCGAGGTCTCCTACGCCGCCGAGCGCTGGGCCAGGAGCCTGGCCGAGCTCCACGACAGGGCCGAGGCCGTCGAGGTGTGCGGGGTGAGGGTGCCGCTGAGGCCGCCGCCGATGGTGGTCGTGGCCGAGGTCTACGCGTCGGGGGGCGCCGAGTCCGTGGCGGCGCGGGCCTCAGAGCTGCTGTCGCGCGGCGCCGACGTGGTGGCGGTCGGGTTCGGCTACGAGCACGCTGCCGACGAGGCCCTGAGGCTGCTGAGGAGGGTGAGCGACGAGGTCGGCCCCGTCGCTGTCGACGCGCCCTCCCCGCGGCTCGCCGCGGAGGCTGTGAGGAGGGGCTACGCGTGCGTGGCGATGTCGGCCACCCTCGACAACGGCCTGCTGGGCGAGCTGCCGCGGGGCGCGGCCGCCGTCGTGGTCCCGGCGGCGGGAGGCGGCGTGCCCCGCGACCCGGGCGAGAGGGTCGCCCTCCTCGAGCGCCTGGTCGCCGAGGCGAGGAGGAGGGGGGTCCAGCCCATCGCCGACCCGGTCCTCGACCCGCCCCTCTCCGGGCTGGCGGCCAGCCTTGTCGCCTACTACGAGGCCGGGAGGAGGCTGAGGGACGTCCCCCTGCTGGCAGGCGTCGCGAACGTCTACGAGCTCCTGGACGCGGACACGCACGGCGTGGTCGCGGTCCTCGCGCAGGTCCTGGCTGAGGCGGGGGTCTCCGTGCTGCTCGCCAGCGAGGAGAGCGACAAGGCGTACATGGCCGTCACCGAGACCTCGGTGGCCGCGACGATGGCGTCGATAGCCATGATGAGGGGGTCGCCGCCCAAGGACCTGGGCGTCGACCTGCTCGTGGTCAAGGAGAAGAAGAGGGCGGCCGCCGAGCCCCCCAGCGGCCGCGTGGAGAGGGTCGACGCTGACGCCGTCTCGTCGTGGAGGCCGGAGCCGAGGCTGGAGGGGAGGCAGCACGTGATCTACGTCGCCGGGGGCGCGATAAGGGACATCGTGCTCGGGGCCGGGCGGCCCCTGGAGCTGGTGGGCACGAGCGCACGCTCACTCTACAAGGCGGTCGCCTACCTGGGGCTGGCGCGTGACCCCGAGCACCTGGCCTACCTGGGCTACGAGCTGTGCAAGGCCGAGATGGCGCTGGAGCTCGGCAGGAGCTACCGCCAGGACGAGCCCCTGCTCAGGCCCGCGTGGAGCGGCCGCGTCGTGTACAGCGCCAGGCGCCGCGGCCCCCTGAGGCTGGGCAGGCTTAAGCCCCCCGAGCGCGGGGCACCCAGCACCGGCGGCGAGGGGGAGGCTGGCGCCTCCCATCGATGAAGCCGCCGGTGCTGGGTGC
>WAQM01000080.1 GCA_015520245.1 Pyrodictiaceae archaeon | reverse complement strand
CGTTTTCCCCGCCCTCCCCAGCCTCTCGAGCAGCAGCTCCAGGTACGACCTGGTCACCCGGGGCCTCGACGCCAGCCCCAGCTCCCGGAGCGCCCGCTCGACCACCGCCACCGGGTCCGCCGCGCCCTCCGACGCCTCGACCTCCACGAAGCAGCCCAGGCCCTCGACGACGTCCAGCGTCACCGTCACGCCCAGCCTCCCCAGCCTGTAGTACTCCCTCCTCTTCCTCACGACCGCCACCTCGCGGAACCCCAGCGCCGCGAGCAGCCTCCGGGCCCCCTCGGCGTCCGCGAGCTCCACCGTGACCTCGGGCCTCGACTTGACGCCCCCGACGACCCTCCTGGGCCCCTTGTAGGTGAGCTCGGCCCGGCGCCCGGCGAGCCTCAGCCTCAGCGCCTCGTCGGTGGAGGCGAAGTCGCGGCAGGGGTGCTGGTAGTAGGTGTCGACCTCGACCGCCTCCTCGACGGCGTCCGCCTCCGCCCTCAGCAGGCCCCTCAGCCTGCCCAGCTCCTCGCAGGGCAGCTCCACCTTGGCCTCGGCCTCAGCCTTCAAGGCCCGCCCCCCTACGCGTGCTCCTCCAGGGCCATACCCGTGAGCCTCTCGAGCTCGGCCCGGCCCAGGGCGTCAGTGCCAGCGCCAGCCTCGGCGGGGGTCTTGGGCCTCTCGGCCACGAGGTAGAGCCCGTGGGCGGAGAGCACCAGCCTGGCGACGTTCTTGCCGGGGGGCTGCGCGTTGAGGGGCACCGCGGCCAGGGCGAGCTCTAGGACCTCGTCGGAGAGCAGGGGCGCGTGGGCCTCGACTCCGACGCACTCAGCCAGCTCGAGGCCGGGGTAGCGCCCGCGGACGCCGTGCCTCAGCACCGCCTCCCGCAGCTCGTCGGCCCCCATGAGCCTGTGGAAGGCGTAGCCGAGGAGCAGCTCGTCTCCCCCCTCGCCCAGGTAGACGCAGCGGCAGCCGTCGCGGGCGGCCTCCTCGAGCGCCCTGAGCGTCGCCACGTCGTTCCTCAGCTCGACGTAGTCGCGGCGCCCCGTGCACGCCACCACCAGGGGGGCCCGGGACCTCACGTAACCGTCGTCGAACCCGACCACGACGTGCTCGAGGCCCAGCAGCCTGGCCACGTAGGCGGCGTAGGGCAGGTCGCGGGGCAGCCCGCCGGCGTAGTACGCCGTGTAGGCCCTCGGGCTGAGCCCCGCCAGCCTCGCCGCGAGCGCCACGAGGGTCGTGTCGACGCCCCCGCTGAGCAGCAGGCAGTCGCACCGCGTGGACCTCGCGTACCTCACGAGCGCGCGCAGCAGCAGCTCCGCCACCACGTGCTGGGGGAGGGGGCAGCCCGTGGCCGGCCACCGGGCCCCCACCGCGCCGCCGGGGGTATTCGGCGCCCCGGCCGCCTAGCCGGCGTCCAGGTGCCTGGCCACCACCGAGGCGAGCTCCTCCACGTCCGGCCCGGCCTCGTCGTCGCCCCGCGCGTACTCCACCGCCACGGCCTCCACGGGCCTGACGAGGCTTAGCACCTCGTAGGCCCTGGCGGCGCCGGGCTGGGTGGCGGAGAGGGCCCTCAGCGCCCTCACGACGTCGCCGCCGCGGTAGACCATGGCCCTGCCGGGCCCGACGGCGATGAAGAGCGCGGACTCGAGGGCGGCGGGCACCGGCACCACCACGTCGTTGTAGGACTCCACGAGCACCAGCCTCCCCCGCGACGCCAGCGACCTCACGCACGAGTCCGCCGCCGCGACCCCCCTCGAGAGCAGGGCTGTGAGCTCGGCCCGCGAGACCGGGCGCGGGGGCGGCTCGAGGCTCGAGGCCACCTCGGACACGAGCCTCTCCAGGGCGGGCGCGAGGCGGGGGCCGTCCACGACCGCGTAGTGCTCGTGCCTCATGCCCCCGCCCGCGCACTCGGACACCCTCGCCAGCACGGCCGTCCTCGCGAACGACTCGGAGGCGTCCAGGTAGTCGCGCAGCCTGCCCGCGTAGCGGAGGGGGTCGGGCGGCGCCAGGAGCACGTCGACCGCCTGGAGCTCCTCGGGCCTGCGGCCCAGCGCTCTCCCGAGCCTCACGGCGTCGTTGCCCACGAGCACGCGGGCCCGGAGCGTGTAGGGGACGCCCGGGCCCCCGTCCCAGACGCTGTGGCCGCCGACGGGCTTGAACGCCTCCACCTTG
>WAQM01000079.1 GCA_015520245.1 Pyrodictiaceae archaeon | reverse complement strand
GGTCATAACCCAGAAGGGCATCGACGAGGTGGCCCAGCACTTCCTGGCGAAGAAGGGCATCCTGGCCGTCAGGAGGGTCAAGAGGAGCGACATGGAGAAGCTCGAGCGCGCCACCGGAGGCAGGATCGTCAGCAGCATTAGGGACCTGACGCCCAAGGACCTCGGCTTCGCCAAGCTGGTCGAGGAGAGGAGGGTCGGTAACGACAAGATGGTGTTCATCGAGGGCTGCCCGAACCCGAAGGCCGTGACCATACTGCTGCGCGGCGCTAATGACATGGTCCTGGACGAGGCCGAGAGGAGCCTTAACGACGCGCTCCACGTGCTGAGGAACGTGCTCAGGAGGCCCATGATCGTGCCGGGCGGCGGCGCGGTCGAGGTCGAGCTCGCGCTGAGGCTGCGCAAGTACGCTGAGAGCGTGGGTGGCAAGGAGCAGCTCGCCATCGAGGCCTACGCCGACGCGCTCGAGGAGATACCCCTCATACTCGCTGAGAGCGCCGGCATGGACGCCCTGGAGACGCTGATGGAGCTCAGGAAGCTGCACGCCGAGGGCAAGAAGTTCGCCGGCGTCGACGTCATAAACGCCAAGGTGGTCGAGGACATGATAAGCATCAACGTGATCGAGCCGATCCTGGTGAAGGAGCAGGTGCTCAAGAGCGCGACGGAGGCGGCGACCACCATCCTGAAGATCGACGACGTGATAGCGGCCGCGCCGACGAAGAAGGAGGAGAAGAAGGGCAAGAAGGGCGGGGGCGGCGAGGAGTAACGCCCCAGCCCCACGCTCTTGACCTGCCCCGCGGCCCGAGCCCGTTTTTAGCGGCGCGACATAGCCCGCCTCCGCTTCTCGCGGCCCCTCCCTGCGGGTGGCGGCTTTGGCTGTCAACATCTACGGCACCGACGAGCGCATAAGGATCGGGCCGAGGAAGCTGACGAGGTTCGAGATAGCGCGCATCATAGGGGCTAGGGCCCTCCAGATAAGCATGGGTGCCCCGCCCCTCATAGACCCGTCCAAGCTGCCCCCGCGGGTGCGCGAGGACCCGGTCCTGCTGGCGAAGGCTGAGCTCGAGGCGGGCGTGCTCCCGATAACCATAGTGAGGTACACGAGGCGCGGCGACGTCCAGCTGATACCCGTGCAGTGGCTCCTCGAGGGCACCAGGAGGGCGTGGCGCTAAGCGGCCGAAACCCCCAACAGCGGGCCCCCGCCGAGCACGCGACGGGGTTAGGTTGTGTGGTGAGGCTGGGCACCTGCGCGCTGCCCCACCGCTACGTGGTGATAGTGGCTGAGAAGCCGAAGGCGGGTAGGAGGATCGCAGAGGCGCTGGGCGGCGGGCGGGCACGCGAGTGCCGCGCCTGGGGCGTGCCCTACTGGGTCTTCAGCGTCGACGGCACCTACTACGTCGTGGCGCCGTCGGCTGGCCACCTCTTCGGCCTCACCACGGGCGAGTCGGGCTTCCCCGTGTTCAGCTACGAGTGGGCGCCCCTGTGGGCGATCGAGGAGGACGCGAGGTACACGAGGAAGTTCTTCGAGCTGCTGAGGCAGGTGTTCCGGGGGGCCTACATGGCGATCAACGCCTGCGACTACGACATCGAGGGCAGCGTGATCGGCTACCTGATCATCAGGGCGTTCTTCGACGTCAGGCGGGCCCGGCGCATGAAGTTCTCGGCGCTCACCCCCACCGACATACGCAGGGCGTTCAGAAGGCTCGAGCCGCTCGACTGGAGCATGATCGAGGCCGGCCTGGCCAGGCACGAGCTGGACTGGCTGTGGGGCGTGAACGTCAGCCGCGCGCTCATGGACTCCCTCAAGGAGGTCGCGGGGCGCAGGGTGGTGCTCAGCGCGGGCAGGGTGCAGTCGCCGACGCTCATCGAGGCCGTGAGGAGGGACCGGGAGAGGAGGCTGCACGTCCCCCTGCCCAGGTTCGTCGTCGAGGCCCGCGTGGGGCACGCGGGCCGGGCGTGGAGGGTGAGGTTCGGGACCTTCGAGACCAGGGCTGAGGCCGAGGCCCTCGCGGCCCGCCTGAGGCGGCTGGGGTACGTCGAGGTCGTGAGCGCCTCCCATAGGCTGGTTACGATGCCACCCCCACCGCCGTTCAACCTGGGCGACCTCCAGTCCGAGGCGGCCCGCGTCTACGGGTACAGCCCCATGAGGACCCAGGACATAGCCGAGCAGCTCTACCTGGAGGCGCTCATCAGCTACCCCCGCACCAACAGCCAGAAGATCCCGCCCACGGTCGACGTCACGTCGATACTCGAGGGGCTCGCCAGGCAGCCCAGGTACGCGGTGCTGGTGCGCAAGATCCTGGCGAGGACGCCGACCCCGAGGCCGAGGCAGGGCAGCAAGGACGACCCCGCGCACCCGGCCATACACCCGACGGGCGCCGCGCCCGAGAGGCCCCTCGGACGCGACGAGGATAGGGTCTACGACCTGGTCGTGCGTAGGTTCCTGGCGTCGATGATGCCGCCCGCCAGGGTGGCGGCGGTGACCCTCACGCTCGCGGTGCCGGGCGCCCGGGCCGTAGCCAGGCTCAGCGGGGTCGAAGTGGTAGAGGCGGGGTGGCTCGAGGCCTACCCGTTCTCTAGGCCCTCGGAGCAGCGGGTCCCGCTCCTCCCGCGGGGCGCCAGGCTCAAGGTGCTGGGGGTGTCCGTGAGGGCGGAGTACACGAGGCCCCCGGACCCTTACACGAAGGCGTCGCTAGTCCGGTGGATGGAGGCGCAGGGCATAGGCACCGAGTCGACGCGGGCGCGCATAGTCGAGCTACTGTTCGACCGCAACTACCTGAGGCTGAGGGGCCGTGCTATCGAGGCCACCGACCTGGGCTTCGCGGTTGCGGAGCTCCTTGAGAGGTACTTCCCCCAGCTGGCGAGCGTCGACCTGACACGCTACTTCGAGCGGAAGCTCGAGGAGATCAGGAGGGGGGTCACGACACGCGCGCAGGTGGTCGAGGAGGCCAAGCGGGTGCTCAGGAGGCTCCTCCTCGACTTCAAGGCCAAGCACATGAGGGAGGTGGGTCTCGAGCTGGCCAAGAGCCTGGGCATCGTGAGGCCGGGCAGGAGGTGCAGGGTGTGCGGCCGCGAGGAGGAGTCAGAGGGGCTGTGCAGGTTCCACCTAGAGGCGCTGAGGAGGCTCAGGGCGGCCTACCCGGAGTGGAGGAGGAGGCTTGGCTGCAGCTTCCGCGAATACTTGTCGCTGCTAGCGCGCAGGCCCGAGGCGGGGCTGTGGGTTAAGGAGGTCGCCGAGCACCTGCTTAAGACCGGCCAGGGCTATGCTGACGTAGCCTAGGAGGGGCACCCTCACGGGGTACTTCTGGCCGCCTAGCCACACGCCGGCCACGACGCCCTCAACGTTCTCGTACGGTATGCCGTACCTGGTCTGGATCCTCGGCACGATGTTGTCGGGGAAGAGGTTGTTGTCGCCCTTGGTGACGTAGTAGTAGCGCCCGCCGATGACGTTCACCTCCACCACGCGGTGGATGACGAGGTGGCCGCCCTCGAGCGCGCGGAAGACGATGATGTCCCCGACCCTTATCTCGTCGGGCGGCACCCTCACCGTGAACACTATGTCGCCGCTCCACAGCGTGGGCACCATGCTGTTGCCCTCCACCACAACGATGAACGCGCTCGTCCCCGTGAGCAGCTCGAGCAGCGCCCTCAGCGCGACCGTCAGCAGGATCACGCCCACGGCGTAGGCGGCCAGGGTTGAGGCCTTGCGGGCGGCCAAGGCGGCCCCCTCACTCCTCGTCGATGTCTATCTCTATCACCTCGCCCCTCCTCTCCTCGGGCCGCTCCTGCCTTGTCACCCGCCTGCCCCCGCTTTCCACCTCGACGCCGCTAGCGCCCACCTTGATCTTGGAGATGGCGGTGCGCCACTTGTGGCCGCAGTTAGGGCACTCGAAGCTACCCATGACGGTGACCGTCACCCTCCCCTGCGCGTCGGGGAAGGGCGACACGAGCTGCCACGTCCTCTTAGGCTCCGCGCGCGTGCCGCAGACGGGGCACGCGTACGGGTCGCGGCGCCTCGGCATGCTAGCACCTGGTCGGGGTCGTAGCGCCGCGTCTCTAAGGGGTTTACTGCAGCAGCCCCGCGTCGGCCACCTCCACGCGCGGCTCGAACTCCGCTAGGGCTTCGACCACGTGCTTCACCACCACGTTCACGGCCTGGGCCCTGGGCTCGGGCGAGGGCAGGGGCACGCTCACCTCCACCACGGCGCGGCCGGGCTCGAGCCTCGTGACGGCGACGGCCACGTCCTGCCCCTTCTGGATCAGCCTCCTCGCCTGAAGCACCGCCCTAAGCCTGCTCTCGACCTCCCCGAGCTGGACTAGCGCGCCCCCGCGGCTGCGGGGTAGCGCCAGCTCCACCCGCAACCTAACCCTCACCGGGCCCGTCGAGGCCCTCTCGAAGGTGGCGTCGAGGAGGCGCCTGTTGGGCACCACGACGGTCTGGCCGTCGCGGCCCCGCAGCACGGTGTACAGCGGGGTCACCCGCACTACGCGGCCCCGCATCCCATCGACGCTGACCACGTCGCCGGCCCTGATCCTGTGGCTCAGCAGCAGCGCGTAGAACGCGAGCACGTTGGACGCGAGGGGCCAGGAGGCCGCCCCGAGGCACGCGATGAGCGTCACGAGCGCGGCCGCCGCTACCGGGTCGCGGCTCAGCAGGTAGAGTATGGTGAGCGCGGCCAGGCCGACGAGGATGGCCTCCACGGGCTTGTACATCTGCTCCGCGGTGGAGGCCGTGACCACGTTGCGCCTCACGAGGCCCTCGAAGATTAGCTTGCGGACCCCGACCTGGAGCGCGACGTAGGTCACGGCTATGGCGACGGCGGCCGCGAGGAGCTTCGGGGCCAGGAGCTCGACGAGGCCCTCCTCGGGCATCAGCGGGCACCCGCTACCTGAAGGCCTGCAGGAACTCCTCGAGAGAGTCCTGCCTCACCAGCGCTATCACCTGGTAGCCCGGCTCGAGCCTTACCACCTCGCTGGGGTCTAGGAGGGCCTGGCCGTCGAACACGGCTAGCACGCGGGCGCGGTCGCGCGGGTAGGGGATCTCGTCGAGCGTCTTGCCGGCTGCGCTGTCGCCCTCGCTTATCGTCACGGAGACGAGCCTGTAGTTGCCCGTGAAAGCCGGGACGATGTTCACGGCGACGTACTTGCCCTCGATGATGCTGTTTATGATGTTCGCGGTTACGAGGGGCTCCACTATCACGTACTCTATTCCGAGCTTCTGGATGAGGTAGGCTATCCGGCTGTCGCGCACCTTCACTATTATCCTCGGGACGTCATACTCCCTGGCCAGCGTGGCGACGAACATGTTGACCTCGTCCCTGTTCGTCGCCGCCACGACCACGTCGACTGTGCTTAGGTCGACCTCGCGCTCGTAGAGGGAGGGGTCGGTCGCGTCCCGGGCCAGCGCCTCCACGTCGGCCTCGCGGGCCAGCGCCTCGGCCTTCCGGGGGTCCTTGTCGACGACTATGACGTCGTACCCCTTGTCGGCCAGCATCTTGGCGAGTATCGAGCCCACCTTGCCCGCGCCTATTATCAAGACCCTCATTACCGCTCCTGCACCGGGTACCGGCGCCGAGGCTACTTATAGCCAGAGCCCCTCTGGCGGCGCCGGTGCCGAGGGATGGCCGAGGAGAGGTTCCGCATCCGCCGCGTGCGGGGCCGGATGGTCCTCGACTCGCGCGGCAACCCGACGGTCGAGGTCGAGGTCGCCACCGAGGGCGGCGGCGTCGGCAGGGCGATAGCGCCGTCCGGTGCGTCGCGGGGGCGCTGGGAGG
>WAQM01000078.1 GCA_015520245.1 Pyrodictiaceae archaeon | reverse complement strand
GCTGCTACCCGAGGACACCGAGATAGTTCAGGTCACGGTGGGCGAGGACGGCGCCCCCGTGGACCTACGCGTGCTGGCGGCCTCGGCCGGGATGGAGGTCCACGGGAAGCTGTCGCCGAGCAGGACGGCCTACCTGCTCGCCCTCCTGGCCGAGCGGGGCTACGGTGTGCGCGTGCGCTTCCTCGAGGAGAAGACGAAGATAGTCGTGTCGCGGTCGCGGAGCCCGGGTAAGGGGGGCTCTAGCAGCTCGAGGTTCCAGCGCAACGTGAGGGCCAGCATCCTGCGCGCAGTGCGCGACATAAAGAGAGCCTTGGATAGAAACAGGCTGGACTACGACCTTGTCTTTCGCAAGAGCGGCGGCGGTCTCGACAGCGCGGTCTTCATCGTCTACGCGCCGCGCGACAAGCTCTACGGCCTCGTCAAGCCCCGCGATGATGGCACTGTAAGGGTCGAGGTGAAGCCCGTCTACGGCCACCTGGTCCTGGAGAAGCAGCGGTACGCGCCTGAGGGCCGCAGGCTGCTCATAGTCGGCGTGGACCCAGGCCAGGTCACGGGGGTGGCAGCCGTAGACCTGTCGGGCAGGCTGGTGTTCGTCACGAGCAGGCGCGGCATGGACCGCCAGGAGGTCGTCGAGGTCATAACGCGCCACGGCGTCCCGCTGGTGGTCGCGACGGACGTCAAGCCCGCCCCCGACTTCGTCAAGAAGCTCGCGGCCGCGCTAGGCGCCCAGCTCTACGAGCCCCCCGAGCCCCTCAGTGTGGAGGAGAAGCGGGAGCTCGTGGCGAAGCACGCGAGGGGGCTGAAGCTCGACTCGCACGAGAGGGACGCGCTGGCCGCGGCCTTGCGCGCGTACAACTACTACGCCGACAAGGTGAAGCAGATAGAGTCGGCGATCTCCAAGTACGGCATAGACATAGACGCCGAGAGGGTGATCGCGAACGTCATAAGAGGGGTGACGGTGGCTGAGGCTGTTGAGCGCGAGATCGCCCGGCTCCTCTACTCCGACGAGGAGCCGGGCTACGTGCTGAGGAGGGTGAGACACGAACAGCCGAGCGCCAGCAGGCCGAGCAGCGTGGCACGGGAGGCGGAGCTCGAAAGGCTCCGCAGCGAGGTGGAGCGGCTGCGCGCGGAGAACCTCGTGCTGAGGAAGCAGGTCGAGCAGCTCAGGCTCGAGCTCGAGGAGCGCGAGAGGGAGCTCCGCATAGTGAGGAACGAGGTCAACGCGGCGGTCGAGGCCGAGCGCAGGATACAGCAGCTCCGCCACGAGCTCGAGCTCGTGCGCCGGGAGCTGGAGAGGGTCCGTGCTGAGAACGCTGAGCTGAGGAGGAGGCTGGCGGAGCTGGACAAGCTCGTGCTCGGGCTGCTCGCGCCCGGCAGGCTGCCAGCCCTGGTCGTGAGGAACCTGTCGAGGGACTCGCTGCGCCTCGTAGCATCCCTCAGGCCCCGCGTGTTGGTGGTCGAGGAGGCTGGTCACCCCGACGTGAAGGAGGTAGCCAAGACGCTGAGGCGCGCGGGGACCCGCGTCGTGATAGCGCTGGGCGGTGCTGAGCCCCTACGCAGCGAGCTCTCTCGGCTCGGGCTCGCGGTGCTGGAGGGGTCGCCGGAGCTGGTGCCGGAGCGCGTGGGAGCGGTCGCAGCGGTGGATGGCGAGCGGCTCTCGGACGCGCTCGCGGGCTACGCGCTCAGCCTCGGGCACGCGGAGGAGGCGAGGCCCCTCAGCGCAGAGAAGCTCAAGAAGATGTTCGAGGAGTACCGGCTGCGGAGGCTCAGCGAGCTCATGGCATCCGATGAGGGGCTAGAAGACGCTGAGCTTGCCCTCGACGAAGAGCCTGGTTAGCTCCGCGTACGAGTCGAGGACCTCCTCTACTATGGCCTCAGCCTCCCTAACCATATCGCTCGTGAGGGTGCCTACGTCCCTCTCGGGCAGGATCTTCACGCTGGCCACGAGGGGGTCGTTGATAGGCCTCCCTATCTGGCTGAGGAGGCTAACGTAGACCTCCCTGACGCCCTTCACCTGCTCGTAAATCTTACGGGCGGCCTGAAGTGCCATGACGTTGTAGATCTTGCCGACGTGGCTGACCGGGTTCTTGCCCGCGGAGGCCTCAATGCTCATGGGCCTCAGCGGTGTTATGAGCCCGTAGGCCCTGTTCCCCCGACCGGTCATGCCGTCGTCGCCGTGCTCGGCGCTCGTGCCGGTCACCGTGAGGTAGACTATGCCCTTGTCGGGCCGGTCGGCTGTGTTGACGTGGACCGTTACGTCGTAGTCCGGCGCTATCCTGGCGGCTAGGTCGAGGACCGCGTTCTTTATCTCGTCCTTGACGGCCAGATAGTGGTCGAGGTCGGGGGTCAGCTTCGACACTATGGCGGCGGCCACCGTGATCTCTATCTTCTTGTCCCTCCGCAGCCCCATGACCTTAACGTCCTCGCCCACCTCGGGATGCTTGCTCTTGAAGTCGCGGCTGTTCAGGAGCCGCTCCACCTCCAGCACCAGCCTCTCCAGCGTCGTGAACGGTGCGAACCCTATGCCGACGCTGGTGTCGTTGGCCAGGGGCACCTTCTTGCCGAGCTCGAACAGCCCGACGAGGTCGACGCTACCGCTACCGATCTTGTAATCCACGACCACGTGCTCGGCCGGGTCCAGGTAGCGGAAGTTCCGCTTGATCCAATTCTTGACCGCCTTCAATACTATCGGGCCTATGGGAATCCTCTCGACGCTACCCTCCGTTCGCACCTCGGTTGTAGCCCGGCCCGAGACGATTATGTAGATGGGCTGGAGCACCTCGCCTCCGCCGAAGCGGGGGTTCGCCTGGCCGCCTACCACGAGGACCTTGTCGACGTTGTGGTGGAGTATGTGGCCGTACCGCTCGAGGTAGTACTTCGAGAGCATCCTACTGACCTCCTCGGCGACAGCGTCCGCGATGGTATCGGGGTGTCCCAGACCCTTACGCTCGACGAGCTCGATGCTCTGCTCCTCGACAGGCTGGGAGCGTAACGCCTCGACCACGATGTTCCTGGGCACTACCCGCTCACCGCGGTCGAGACCGCTCCTCTCGGCTTTTCTGCCTGCTATTACCGCGGGGAATCACGCCGTCGGCCTGGCGTGGACGTCGTAGTCCACGCTGACGAAGAGTATCTGGCTCCCCCTGATCAGTACCTGCCCGTACTTCACCACCGGCTCGTTGGTGCCCTCCCTAACCTCCATGCAGTCGCTCAGCACCAGGTTCATCGTCGAGTCGGTCATCTCGAGCCTGCCTATGTACTCGCTCCCATCCTTGAGCTTGACGAGGATCACGCGGCCGACGGCCTCGCGCAGGACACGCAGCGGGTTCGGTGGCCTCACCTGCTTGGACACGACTGCCGCCACCCCGTCCTTGCGGCGATGCTTCCGCGCACCCGCCCGTAGCCCAACCCGTTTAAAGCCTACCCCTAAGGGCTGGTCGAGCGGCCTCGGCTACGCGATGAGGAGAGGGTTTAAGACCCGGCCTTACAAGCCCTCCTACCATGGTCCGCTGCCGCCGTAGCTCAGCGGGAGAGCGCCCGGCTGAAGACCGGGCGGTCCGGGGTTCGAATCCCCGCGGCGGCACCACTTCTCGTCTCCAGCACCCGGCCGGGGGGAGGGCATTGCTCAGGAAGCTCATCGCGACGGTGCGCAGCCTGGCCGCCGGCCTGGCCGCGGGGCTCCGGGAGAGGAGCGTCGAGGCGCTGAGGCTGGAGCTCCTTGAGCTGGAGCACGCGTTCCTCAGCCTCGTGCTGGGCTCCTTCGTCGGCGTGCCCATCATCCCGCTGGG
>WAQM01000077.1 GCA_015520245.1 Pyrodictiaceae archaeon | reverse complement strand
GAGGTGGGCCCGGGCCGCGGGTACTTGAACCCCCGCGCGGACACCCGGGCTCCGGGGGATGGAGAGCTCTGACCGCTGCCGAGCCCCTACATGGGGGAGAATGAGGAGAATGGTAGCCGCCGACCCCTCAACGGGCGGCCTTAGGTCGCGGTAATCTCTTCATCCCCCGCGGGTCGCGGGGGGCAAGTGTCCGCATCGCCGCCCGGTGGGCAGGCCGCCCGGGGCCCCTCAATAATGCTCCTCCCTCCAGTCGCCGCGCTGTAGGTACACCCGGCCGTGCTTAGCGGCGTAGCGGCTCACGAGGAAGCTCAGCAGTATCTCGAGCATCCTCCTGCTCCTCCTCGCGTTGCGTAGGGCCTCCTCGAGCTCCTCCGGGCTGGGCCTCCTGCCGTCGAACCATATCCTAACCAGCCTGCGGTAGATGTAGCGGAGCAGGTCGAGGTACTCCTCGTCGAGGTCGACGTTGTACCTATACTTGCGGACAACGCGGTCTATGATGTCGCCGAGGTAGTGGTCCAGTATGTTTAGCGCCTCCTCGTCCAATCCTTGCTGACCTCCGCGCGGTGGTAGTGAGGGGGGTTCCCTTAAATACGATGCAGCGGCCACGGCCTCACGGCGCTGCGGCCCTAGGGGTACGTGTGGACGGTCGGCTTCAGCACTAATTAGCTGGCCTCGCACAAGTAGCACCGGGGTTAAAAGGTGGTGGATGGAGGCTCCTGTCAGGCTAGCGGAGGCGACGCCGCTCCAGGGCGCGGAGGCGGAAAGCATACCAAGTATTACGGCTACTTCAGTGTCACCAGCGCCTGCTGCTCTCAGCCCGACGCCATGGTGGATTGGCGGAACCAGGTGCTACGTAGGCTGGGCGCTAGGGGATTACCGGTGCCCAGCAGCGAGGCCCTGCAGCTCGAGCTCGTACGCGAGTCCCTGGTGAGGCCCGAGGCCGAGGAGGAGGCGAAGAGGCTGCTTCTCGAGGAGCTCTACGAGGCGGTGAGGAGGGCGTACAGGCCGGTGGCTCCCAACGGTGGCAGGCTCGCCGAGCTCCCGGAGTGCGTGGTCAGGGGCTCCCCCTGCCCTGACGACATGGCGCTCACCTATAACGCGCTCAGGGTGCTGCTGGCCAGGTACGTCGTGAGGGACGAGCACGGGCAGCCCATGGAGACCCCCAGCATGGTGCTGAGGAGGGTCGCCCTCGGCTTCGCGAGGGCCCTGGGCCGCGGCAGGGCCGAGAGGCTCTACCAGCTGATGGTGAGGGGCCGCTTCCTCTTCAACAGCCCCACGCTCTTCAACATGTTCGCCGACGGCGCGCACGGGACGCTCTCGGCCTGCTACGTCACGCCGGTCCGCGACGACATGGAGGCCATAGTCGACGCGGTCCGCGTCCAGGCCATGACCTTCAAGTGGGGCGGCGGCCAGGGCTTCAGCTTCTCCGAGCTAAGGCCCAGGTGGGACACGGTGCGCGGCACCAGCGGGGTAGCGTCCGGCCCCGTCTCCTTCATGAGGCTCTACGACGTTGCGACCGACGTGGTGAAGCAGGGTGGCAAGAGGCGCGGCGCCAACATGGGCATTATGCACGCGTGGCACCCCGACATCTACACGCCGGGCTTCGACGCGTGGTCGGCGCTGGCCTCCTCGCTGCCCCCCGTCGTCCGCCGCGTGCTCGAGGCCGCGCTGAAGCTGGTCGAGGAGGTGGAGAGGGACGGCTACCGGGTGGCGGGGTGGCTAAGGGAGGCGCTAGAGAGGCTTGCGAGGCCACGCGCCCCCTGGAGCGTCGAGGACGCGGGCTTCATACAGGCCAAGGAGCCACCGCTCGGCGACGCCTTCCTGACGAACTTTAACATAAGCGTCGGGGCCAACGACGCCTTCATGGAGGCTGTGGTGAGGGACGCCGAGTGGTGGATGGTGAACCCGCGCTACAGCGACCGCGGTGACGGCGTCTACAGGATCCACTACAGCGTCTCCCGCGCGACCGGCATGGGGAGGCTGGGCAGGCTGGTCGAGAAGCACCCGTGGCTCCTCGAGAACCCGTACCTCAATGTCTTCGAGGACGTGCTGGAGGAGAGCCTGAGGAGGGCGCTGGGCAAGCTGGAGGAGGCCTCCCGCGCGCTGGGCGCCAAGCTGACCCCGGACCAGAAGAACCCCCACGCGTGGAGGACGAGGGCGCGCCTGCTCTGGGACCGGATCGTGGAGAACGCGTGGAGGGGCGGCGACCCCGGCCTCTTCTTCCCGGACAACCACAACAAGTGGAGCCCCACGCCGTGGCTAGGCGCGGTCGTCGCTACCAACCCGTGCGCCGAGCAGCCCCTCTACCCGTTCGAGAGCTGCAACCTGGGCTCGATAAGCATTGACAAGTACGTGGTCGGGGGCAGGCTGGACCTCGACGCGCTGTACAGGGACGTCCAGCTCGCCGTCGACGCGATGGACGCGGTGATAGACCTTAACAGGCACCCGGACCCCCGCCAGGAGGAGGCCAACAAGCTGACGAGGAAGATCGGGCTGGGGTACATGGGCCTGGCCGACGCCCTGGCGAGGCTCGGCATACCGTACGACAGCGAGGAGGCCGTCGCCTTCACCCTCGTGGCGTTCGCCGCCCTCGAGGCCTTCGCCTGGAAGAGGAGCTGGGAGCTGGGGGCCGAGAGGGGCCACGCACCGGCCTTCGAGTGCCGCCGCTACGACTGGGGCTCCATGAGGTGCCTGGAGAGGGCGGAGCCCGAGGAGCTCGTGGAGCTCCACACGCCGGCGCTCCTCAAGGCGGCCGAGGTGGCCCGGGTCGAGGGCGGCTGGCTCGTCCTGCGCTACCACGAGGTGGAGGTCGGTGACGGCGTCGCCTCCCGCCTCGTCGGCGAGGCCGCGAGGAGGGTCGGTAGGGACGGCTCCGTCAAGCTGGTCAGGTGGGAGGCCGTGGAGAGGGTGCTGGAGAGGGTGTTCGGGGTGACCAGGGCAGACTACGAGAGGGCCCTGAGGGAGCCCCCGGAGAGGGTGGCCAACGACCCGCGCGCCCTCCTCGCCCTCGCGGTCTACGACCCGGCCGCGGCGTGGAGGGTGCTCCGCGAGTACGGGTGGAGGCTCGGGGCCAGGGCGCCGAGGAACACGGTGGTGACGACCACGGCCCCCACCGGCACGGTGAGCATCGTGGCCGGGACGAGCAGCGGCATAGAGCCCTACTTCGCCCTGGTGTACCGGAGGAGGGTGACCGTCGGCGAGTTCCTCGAGGTGGTCAGACCGTTCAGGGAGAGGCTGCTGGAGGCCGCCAGGAGGCACGGCGTTGGCGAGGACCTGGTGGCCGAGGTGTACGAGGTCGTAGCGAGGCATAAGGGGAGCCTCCGCTGGGCCCTGCCCGAGCTGGAGAGGGCGCTGAGGGGCCGCGCCCCCGAGGCCTTCGTCGGGGAGCTGAGGAGGCTGGCCAGGCTGTTCTCGACCAGCATGGACTTCGACCCCTGGTACCACGTGGCCCACCAGGCGGCGGCCCAGCTCTACGTCGACCAGGCGATAAGCAAGACCGTCAACCTGCCCAGGGACGCCCCGGTCGACGCCGTTCACACGGTCTACCTCGTGGCATGGCTCGCCGGGCTCAAGGGCGTGACCGTGTACAGGGACGAGAGTAAGAGCGCCCAGGTCATATACTTCGGCGCCCAGGAGGCTGCAGCGGAGCCCAGGGTGGTGCTAGAGAGGCCCGCCGAGCTCAGGGCCAGGAGGAGGCCGACCCCCATGAGGATGGTCCACCTGAGGAGGAGGATGAAGGCCGAGGAGGCCGCCCGCGACCCCAAGCTGGCCAGGCTGTTCAAGCTCAGGAGGGAGCGCGGCGAGGTCGTCGTTGAGCTGACGCAGGCCGGCTCGTGCCCCACCTGCGATACCTAGGGGGCGGCCGGGCGCGTGCGGCAGGGCGGCGCGCCGCGCGTGCTGACGATAGGCCACAGCAGCCGGGGCCTCTCGGAGTTCATCGAGATTCTGCTCAGGTACGGCGTCGAGGTCCTGGTTGACGTCAGGAGGCTGCCGGGGAGCAGGCGCGTACCATGGTTCCGCCGTAGCGTGCTCGAGCGCGCGCTGCCCGAGCACGGTATCGCCTACCTCTGGCTCGGCGACCTGCTGGGCGGCCTCGGTGTGGACTACGCGCGCTACGTGGAGACGGCGGCGTACAGGCGCGGCGTGGGGGCCCTCACCGCGCTCGCCTGCTCCGGGGCCCGCGTCGCCGTCATGTGCCGTGAGAGGTGGTGGATGAGGTGCCACAGGGCGTTCATAGCCGACACGCTCCACGAGCTAGGCTTCGAGGTCCTGCACGTGGTCGACCTCGGGCACGCCGAGAGGCACAGGAGGCTCGGTGTCGCGCCGCGCTGGGCCCGGGCCGCACCGCCGTGCCAGTCGTAGCCGGCCCCAGCATATATGAGGCTACGTGATGTGACGGGTCGGCGGGGAGAGCCCTCTCGTGTCGGCCAGGAGGGCAAGGCGCAGCACCACCAGGAGGCGGCGCAGCACGTCTACGGCGTCCCAGGCCGCGACCCAGCAGCCCCAGCCCGCCACAGCGGCCTCGACCTCGCGGAGGAGGCGCAGCCGCACGGCGGTAGCGAGGGGGCCCGACCCCGACAAGGTGCTCGACAGCGTGCTCGACGAGGTCGTCACCAGCCTCGGGCTCGACATACTGGGGCTGAGCCGCGAGCAGTACCGTGAGATGCTGAGGCCGGTCATCGAGGGCCTGCTGTCGACGTACACCTCGAGGCCTAGCACCGAGACCATCATAGCGAGGCTCAGGGCCACCTCGCAGAACCTGTACATCATGGCCTCAGCGTACATGCTCGAGAAGCTCGAGAAGCTGACGCCCGAGCAGCTTGAGTTCATAGTGGCCAACGGGGGCCCGGTGGCGGGCAAGTACGCCCCGAAGCTGTACCGCGCGGCCCTCGAGCTCGGGAGGAAGGACCTCATACCGCAGATCCGCTACCTCTGGGAGACGTACGGCAACCCGACGCCGCTCGAGTGCCCCCGCTGCGGCTTCAGGGCCCTGACGCCAGAGCTCACGTGCATGATCTGCGGCCACGAGGCTAGCGAGAGGGAGGTCAAGAAGGTGATCGACTTCGAGGAGAAGCTGAGGATGTTCGCCGAGGAGGCGTCGCCGACGGAGATAAGGGAGGCGCTCGAGCGGGGGTACGTGCTGGTGGGCGAGAGGGTTAAGCCGCCCTCAGGCCCCCGCGAGCCTTTCGACGTCGAGATAAGGCTGGACAAGCACGAGCTCGAGATACTGCGGCGGGCGCTCGAGGTGAGGCGGGGTGGTCGTTGAGCTGACCTCGCGCGAGCAGCTGGAGAGCCTGCTGAGGAGCGCCAGGCTGCTGCTGCTCGTCATCTACGACAGCGGCGACCCCGTGAGCCGCTACCTCTCCAGCCTCGTGGACTCCATATCGGCTGTGCTCGAGCCGGCCGTGGTCATAGCCAAGCTGGACGCGAGGACCCTACCCGAGCTCCTCAGCGCGGTGGGCGTGCCCTCGGCGAGCCCGCCGCGCCTCAGGCTTTACCTAAACGGCGAGCTGCTCTGGGAGCAGATAGGGGTCTTCGAGGGCAACATGTACGCAGACAAGTTCGCGATACGGCGGGGCATACTCATGGCGCTCAGGAGGCGCGGCCTCAGCCCCCGCGACCTGGGCATAAGCCTCGCGATCTACTAGACGCCCGGCGAGCGCAAACGCGGCACAGCCCGCCGCCCTGTCTCTTATACACATCTG
>WAQM01000076.1 GCA_015520245.1 Pyrodictiaceae archaeon | reverse complement strand
GTGGTGTGGGAGGGCGGCTACACCGTCGGCCTCGAGAGGGGGTTCCCCGCCTTCCTGGCCGCGCTGCTCGGCGAGGGCTACGGGGCGGGCCGGCAGCCAACGCGCAGCAGCCGTGCGGTGATGGAGCAGCTCTCGTCGAACCTCAAGGAGCTCTGCAGGAGCCTGGGGCTCGACGAGCGCGTCTGCCTGGGCCGCCTCTAGGGCAACGCTTGAGTGGGCCCGCGGGCCCTCCCCCGGCCGGGCGGCCGGGCTTGGCGCTCGCCCACCAGCGCAGGCGCCGCCTGCCCCTGCGCGTCGAGGACATAATGGTCACGCCGCCGGTGACCGTCACCAAGGACACCAGCGTGAGGGAGGCCGCGAGGATAATGTACGAGAGGAAGGTCGGGAGCGTCCTCGTGGTGGACGAGGAGGGGCGGCTGGTCGGCATCGTCACGGAGAGGGACATAGTGTTCGCGTGCGCCCAGGGATGGGACGCCGACAAGCACGCGGTCTGGGAGATCATGACCGAGAACCCGGCCACGATAAGGCCCAGCGACAACGTCGTCGCGGCGATGGAGAAGATGAGGCGGCTCGGCGTGCGCCACCTGCCTGTCGTCGACGAGGCGGGCAGGCCCGTCGGCATGGTGTCGTTCCGGGACATCATGGACCTCGTGCTGATGCTCGTCGAGATGGGGGTGTTCCACCCGGCGCTCCTGTAGCCCGCCCCGGCACGACGCCGGCGCCCCTCAGGGCGCGCCACGCCTCCGGGTACCTGGTGACGGCGACCACGCCAACCCTCCTCAGCTCCGTGACCGGGCCCACCCTCTCAACGTACAGCATGGCCCCGGCCTCGGCCGCTATAGCGGCCGCCGCCGCGACGTCGTAGACCCTCAGCTTGCCGCGGAGGTCCGCGAACGCGTAGACGCGGCCGAGCGCCGCCCAGACGGTCTCGAGGCTTGAGCTGCCCAGGGCCCTTATCGACGGCGCGAACCCCAGCGACGATACGAACTCGAGCAGCTTCGCGGCCTGCTCGACGGTCTCCGCGTAGGCGACGACCACGCGCGGCCTGGCCGCGGTCGGCCTGGCCGGCGCGCTCCCCTCGTACACGCCGAGGCCGGCCGCCATGCTTATCACCGGCATGCGGGGCACGGGCGCCACCGCGGCCGCGAGCGCCCTGCCCAGGACCGGCTCGCTCGCGGGCAGCACGGCGACGCTCACGCTGCACCAGGGGATGAGGGAGGCGTAGTTCTTGCTCCCGTCCAGGGGGTCGACGACGATCACGTAGGGGTCCGAGCCCAGCCTCAGCGTGCCGGACTCCTCCGTGACCACGGTCCCCGCTATGCCCTCGGCCTTAAGCAGCTCGACTATGAACCTCTCCGCCTCGACGTCCACTCTCATGCCCTCGTCGCCGTCGTGCACCGAGACGACGCGGAGCAGCTCCTCGGAGCCCAGCCTGTCCCTGAGGAACGCGGCCGCCTCGCCGGCCACCCGGGCCACGCTGCGCCTCAGGCTCTCCAGCTCCCTCCTCGAGCGCTCGGGGGGCGCCAAGGCTCAGTCCCGCGCCGTGTGCAGGACCAGGTGCTGTATATCCCTCTTGGCCACGGCGAGGCGCTCGCCCGTGTCCAGGTCCTCCACGAGGAGGAGCCCGGCCCAGTAGTCGACCACGACGAGCCTCCTGCCCACGAGGTCGCGCGGCCCGCACCTCCTCGCCTCCAGGAAGGCCCTGGGGCTGGTGCGGGGCAGCACGGTGTAGGCCCTGAAGCTCCCTGCGAGCCCCAGCCTGGCCAGGTGCTCGGCCATCCGGGGGGCCGCCCTGGCCACGCCGTACCTCTCGATGAAGGACGCGGCCATCACGAGGCGGTCGTGGACCCGGACGCCCGGGCCCTCCGTGGCCAGCCTGTGCCTGGAGAGCTCGCGCTCGAAGCTCCTGGCGGCGTAGGCGTCCCCCTCGACCGTCTTGACCACCGCGGCGGCCACGTGGGGCTGCTCGGCCAGCCTCCAGATGAGCCTCCAGCTGCGCGTGAGGCCCACCTTGACCCTCTCGCCGCCGTAGTCCAGCACGTAGATGGCGTAGGACTCGCGGGGCCAGGCCGCCGAGACCCTCAGGCAGGCGTCGTCGTCGCCGGCGGCGCACCTCTCGAACAGGGCGAGCGGGGACGAGGCGTGCTCCTCGCAGAAGCCGGAGGGGGTGGTCGCGCGCCTCACGCAGTAGAGCTGCTCCTCGACGGCGCCGGGCGGGCCCTCGTGGAACCTGCACAGCCTCGGCCCGAGCCCCACCACCCTCGCCACGGGCTCCCAGTACACCCTCACCCCCGCGTCGGGCGGCTTCTGGACGGCGAGCCCGACCCTGCTCACCCTGAGCGCGACCGCGGCCACCTCCACCCTCGCGCCCCCGGCGCCCAGCCACCTGCCGATGCCGGGCGCCGTGGCGACGGCCCTCTCCTCGCCGACCTCCTCGTACTCGAAGACCACCGCGCGGACGACCGTGGCCAAGGGGTCCAGCCCGGCTCCCGCCGGGGCGCGGAGGGGCCGGGGCCCCGCGATAAGGCAGGAGGGCTAAGCCATGTAGACGACCACCTTGTCGAACGGCTCCTCCTCGAAGAACACCTTGCGCCTCGCGCTCGCCTCCAGCATCACTGTGTCGTCGCTCACCACGAAGTAGTCGTAGAGGAAGCCCGCCGGCGTGACCACGGTGAGGTAGCGGCGGAACTCTATGTCGGTCAGCCTGACCTCGAACAGCCCGAGCACCCTCGAGCCCACCAGGTCGATCCTGCGCGGCTCGAGGGGCTTTATCTCCTCCGCGAGCTCGACGTAGACCCTCGTCCTCCTCTCGTCGGAGACGCTGCGGCGGGCGGCGTACCTGGCCTCCACGACCACGTACCTGGGCTCGAAGAGGAGCTCGGCGTTCGCCGCCCTCACCGCGAACGACTCGCCGCGCACCCGGAGCTCGACGGCGCCCCCGCCCCACCTCGCGTAGACCACCAGCTCGCGAGCCACCTCGCCCACCGGGGCGCCAGCTCGGCGCCCTCCCGCCTAATACCGGGCGGCCCGAGCCGGCTGCTCGCGAGGGCTCTGAAACACGTTTTATTACACCCTACTAGCGTGGGAACCACACAGCGCGCCATAGGGT